>CAIYFP010000148.1 GCA_903925515.1 uncultured Verrucomicrobiota bacterium | reverse complement strand
CAAGATGCGTGACGGTGCATGGCGAGAAGGCTGCGGCCCCGGGACGACCCAAGGCAAGGCGATGGCGTGGGCATCCCCCTCGCCCACGGCCTGAACATGGGGACGGCCAACGACGCCCATGCGACGGGCAGCCCGGACATGCAGGCCTTTCCATCCGAGGAGTCAAGCGGTCCGGGGCCCGCGGACAACTCCAGCAACGGGGCTCGCCGCCCCGGGCAGCCGGCGATGTCCTTGTCCACCCACCTCCGCTCCGCCACCACGAGACGGCGTTCGTGATGTCTTCGGCCTCGGCCGGGCCGGCCTCGGGGCACCCCTTCGGCTACCGCGACTTGGCCATCGCGGCCTTGGTGCGCGCCAGCAAGGCCTCCACGTCGGCACGCACCCGGGCGAGCTCGCCGGACTCCATGCGGTCGATGAAGAGGACCCCGTTGAGATGGTCCACCTCGTGCTGGATCGCCCGGGAGAGCAGGCCGCCGCCCTTGAATCGGCATTCCTCGCCCCGCTCGTTCAAGGCCACCACCTCGACCTCGGCAGGGCGAACGACGTCGCCGTAGATGTCCGGGAACGAGAGACAACCCTCGCCGGCGCGGGCGGCCTTCCCCGACGGCTGGATGCGGGGGTTGACGAGGACAAGCGGCATGAACGCGTCCACGTCGGCCTCGCGGCCGTCGATCCAGACCTGCGAGGGACGGTCGGGGATGTCGCGCACGTCCACGAGCGCGAGCTGGATCGCATGCCCGACCTGCGGCGCGGCCAGCCCCACGCCGTCCGCCGAAGCCATGGTCTCGAACATGTCCGCGATGAGGCGGCGGAGGTCGTCGGTCACGGCGGTCACGGGCGCGCATTTCTTGCGGAGGACCGGCGTGCCATAGGGGACGATGGGCAGTACCATGTGCAGGGTTCCGGATGGGGGGCTTGCGGGCCTTACTGCGCGGGCCAATGGCGCAGGAAATGAACGAGGTCGGGAACGGAGGGGCTTTTCGCGGTGCGGACGTAGTGGCCCGAGGTGGAGACGCCGCAGAGGACGGACTCGGCGTTGGAAAGGCCGAGGAGCTTGCCGAGGCAGAAGCCGGAATTGAAGTGGTCGCCGGCGCCGGTGGTGATCCGGGGCTTCCAGCAGACGGGCCCCTCCACGACATCCACGGACTGGCCGTCGCTCGCAAGGGCGTAGGCGACGGGATGGACGACGAGGGTCGCGACGGGGACGCGGGCGTGGATTTCGAGGGCCAGCGCGGCGAGCCCCTCGGGGTCGCGCGGGGAGGCATCAAGGCCGAGCACCCGGGCAATCTCGTATGATTCCTTCTCGTTGAGGCCAAGGATGACGTCGAATTGCTTGCCGAACTTGACGATGAGTTTGAGGGCGCGCTGAACGTCTTCGGGCAGGCGTTTCTCCGGGTCGGCCAGGTCGACGAAAAGTGTGCGGCGGCGTCCGGCGGGGTCGAGTTTGGGGCAGAGTTCCTTTTGGATGGCCGCCCAGACATCGCTCATGTAGGGCAGCATGGTCCAGTTGACGAATCCAACAAGATCGGCCCCGCCGAAGCGCTGCGAGAAGGCGTCGATGCCGAAGCGGTCGCGGATATTGGGCCAGGTGAGTTGTTTGAGGGACTGGTGTTTG
>CAIYFP010000147.1 GCA_903925515.1 uncultured Verrucomicrobiota bacterium | reverse complement strand
CTGGAGGCGAGGGTCGGAATCGAACCGACGAATGCAGCTTTTGCAGAGCCGTGCCTTACCACTTGGCTACCCCGCCGCCTGCCATGGATTGAGCTTTCCGTACGACCCGGCAAAACGGCAAGGATGAATTCGGCTTGGCTGGCAATGGACGCTGAAGTTGCAGGGGACGTGGGGGCGGGGTCGTTGGTTTGGTTGTCGGGGCGTCGTTGGTGGTCGGTCACGGACCATGGCGGGTGTAGTCCGTCCTCACGCCCCGCACCGGGGCCTTCTTGGATCAACGAAACAGCGGCGATTGATGAGACACGACACGGGAGCCATGGGGGTGATGGCCGGGCTTGCCGTGGAGAAGGGGGGAACTGGAAAGGGTATCGGCCCCGGCTAGCCGATGCCGGCGATCGGGGTGGCTGAAGAGCGCGTCGTACGCCTCAAGGGCGGGGGTTTTGAAGGAGCTCGTGCCGGCGTCCGGCACGGGTTGAAGCGAGGGAGACGGCCTGGATGGTGCGGGCGTGTCAGCGAGGAGGGCCATCGGCGCGGAGGAGGAGCCATGAGCCGACGGATTGGAAAAGGAGGTTGGGGAGCCAGAGGATGAGGTGGGGATGGAGGTCGGCGCGGGTTTCGAGGGATTGGCCGAGGATGATGAAGGCGTAGTAGGCCATGAGGAGGAGGAGGGCGATGGCGACGCCGACGTTGGTCTCGCGTCGGTGGGCGCGGAGGCCGAGGGGAATGCCCACGAGGGTGAAGCCGATGCAGGCGAAGGAGAAGGAGAGCTGGCGGTGCATCTGGACGCGGATGGGCGAGAGGGCGTCGCCGGAGTCGCGTCGGCGCGCGAGCTCGTCGCCGAGCTGGCGGTAGGTCATCTCGGAGGGTTTGGGTCGGACGAGCGCGTCGGGGCGGAGGGAGGTGAGGTTGGTGGTCCATTCGGCGAGGAAGCCGGGGACCTGGAGGTTGTTGAGGGAGACGATGCCTTGGGCATCGCGCAGGGTGAGGGACTCGGGCCAGCCGTTGGTATCGAGGGTGAAGATGCCCTCGGGCGCCCAGAGGTCGAGGTTTCGGCGGCCGTCGCTGACCTGATAGACGAGGATGTCGGAGAGGTTGGTGCCGGAGGCGGCGCGGGCGTAGAGGGTGAGGGAGCCGAAGTCGAGGTAGCGCCCGGCGACCAAGGAGGAGAAGCCCTTGGCGCGGAGGACCTCGTGCTGGACCTGCTTGAAGGCGACGCGGCTGGCGGGTGCGACGTGGCAATTGAACCATGCGCACAGTGCGGCCAGGACGATGCTGAGGCCGACGATGGGTGCGACGGCCGAGACGAGGCTAATGCCGCCGGCGCGAAGAGCGGTGATCTCGCCGTCGGCGCTGAGGCGGCCAAAGACGAGGAGGGCGGCGGTGAGCATCCCGATGGGCAAGGCGAAGGCGAGGGCGAAGGGGATGAGGAGGAGGACGGAACGCCCGACGAGGGGGAGGGATGCGCGGCCGCTGGCGAGGAGGTCGAGGACGTCCTTGAGGATGTTCCCGAGGAGCAGGACGAAGGTGAAGACGGCCACGGTGACGAGGAGCGTGGCGAGGGTTTCCTTGAGGAGATGGAGATGGAGGGTCTTCACGGGGGATGGGCAGGGGTCACGGACGACGGAAGGATCTCAGGCCTCTTGCATTGGCGGCGCAAAGGCCACGCTCGGTGATGAAGCCGGTGACGAGCTTGGCGGGGGTGACGTCGAAGGCGTCGTTGCGGGCAGGCGACTCCATGGGGGCAACGCGAACGGTCACGACGCGTCCGCGAGGGTCCGTGCCGGAAACGTGGGTGACCTCGCGGGCGGAACGTTCCTCGATGGGGATGGATGCGACGCCGTCGTCGAGGGTCCAGTCGAGGGTGGAGCATGGGAATGCGACATGGAACGGGACGCGGTGGGCCTTGGCGGCAAGAGCCTTGAGGTACGTGCCAATCTTGTTGGCGACGTCGCCGCGCCGGGTGACGCGGTCGGCGCCGACGATGACGAGGTCCACGAGGCCGCGCTGGAGGAGGTGCCCGGCGGCGTTGTCGGCGAAGACGGTGTGAGGAACGCCGTGGTCGGCGAGCTCCCATGCGGTAAGGGACGCGCCTTGGTTGCGGGGGCGGGTCTCGCTGACCCAGACATGGACGGGGATGCCGTTGTCATGGGCGAGGTAGATGGGGGCGGTGGCGGTGCCCCATGCGACCGCGGCGAGACGGCCGGCGTTGCAATGGGTCATGATGCGGACGGGCTGGCCGTTCCTGCGAGCGGCGACTTGCTGGAGGAGTTGGATGCCGTGGAGCCCGAGAGCGAGGTTGGAGGAGACGTCGTCCTCGGCGACCTCGTGGGCCTTGCGGAGTGCGGCCTCGTGGCGGAGTGCGGGCGGGAGGGGGGCGAGGAGGTCGCGCATGACGTCCAAGGCCCAGCGCAGGTTCACGGCGGTGGGGCGTGTGGCGAAGAGGACGTCATAGGCGCGGGCGAGGGAGGCGTTGGAGGGGTCCATGGCCATGGCGAAGGCCATGCCGTAGGCGGCGGTCACGCCGATGAGGGGCGCGCCTCGGACGGTCATGTCCGAGATGGCGCGCGCGACGTCGTCGAGGGAGCGAAGGGTGACGGTCTGGACGCGGTGGGGGAGGCGGGTTTGGTCGAGGACGACGACGGCACGCGGGTCCTTGGCGGGCCAGAGGGAGCGTTTTGGGGTGGGGGAGATCATGCGAGGATGGGCTTCACGACGGCGCCGTGGACGTCGGTGAGGCGGAAGTCGCGGCCTTGGAAGCGGAAGGTGAGGCGTTCGTGGTCGATGCCGAGGAGGTGGAGGAGGGTGGCTTGAAGGTCGTGAACATGGACGGGGTTGGAGACGACGTTCATGCCGATGTCGTCGGTTTCGCCGTGGGAGATGCCCGGGCGAATGCCGCCGCCGGCGAGCCATGTGGTGTAGGCGTAGGGGTGGTGGTCGCGGCCCCAGCGTGGACGGTCGCCGAGGCTGCCTTGGATGAAGGGGGTGCGGCCGAACTCGCCGCCCCAGACGACGACGGTGTCCTCGAGGAGGCCGCGGCGTTCGAGGTCGAGGACGAGTGCGGCGGAGGGCTGGTCGGTGTCGCGGCACTGGTTGTACAACTCGGTGGTGAGGGAGTTGTGCTGGTCCCAGCCGGCGTGCATGAGCTGCACGCAGCGGGCGCCGCGTTCCAGGAGGCGCCGTGCCATGAGGCAGTTGTAGGCGAAGGTGCCGGGGGTGCGGACGTCGGGTCCGTACTCGCGGAGCACGGACTCGGGCTCGCGTGAGATGTCGGAGAGCTCGGGGACGGAGGCCTGCATCTGGAAGGCCATCTCGTACTGGGCGATGCGGGCGGCGATCTCGGGGTCGCCCCATGCCTCGTGGTGTTCCTGGTTGAGGGCGGCGAGGTCGTCGAGCATGGCGCGGCGGAGCGGCCGGTCGATGCCGTCGGGGTTGTTGAGGTAGAGGACGGGGTCGGCAGAGCCGCGGAACTTCACGCCTTGATGGCGGGACGGGAGGAAGCCGGAGCCCCAGTAGAAGTCGTAGAAGATTTGCCCGCAGGTGGTGTTGCGGGAGACGGACGTCATGACGACAAAAGCCGGGAGGTTGTCGGACTCGGAGCCGAGGCCGTATCCGAGCCATGCGCCGAGGGTGGGCCGGCCGGGGAGCTGGGAGCCGGAGAGCATGAGGGAGATGGCCGGGGCATGGTTGACGGCGTCGGTCTGCATGCCCTTGAGGAAGCAGATGCGGTCCGAGATGGAGGCGATGTGGGGGAGGAAGGCGGAGACCCATGCTCCGGACTGGCCGTGTTGGTGGAAGGGCTCGACGGGGGCGAGGAGGAGCTTGCCGTCGGCCTTGCCGGTCATGGTGCTGAAGCGTTTGCCGCCGATGTAGGAGTCGGGGAGGGGCTTGCCATGGTCGCGGACGAGGCGGGGCTTGAAGTCGAAGAGATCGACGTGGGTAGGGGCGCCGTTCTGGAAGAGATAGACGAGGCGCTTGGCGCGGGGCTTGTGGTGGAGGGAGGGGGTGGGGATGCCCGGTGACGCGGCGCGGGCGTCGCGTGCAAGGAGTTGGGCCAGGGCGGCCATGCCAAGGCCGCTGGCACCGCGTCCGAGGAAGGTTCGGCGTGAGAGGTCGGGGGCGGGGTTCATTCGGAGGAGAGGGCTTCGTCGAGGTTGAGGACGGTGGATGCGACGAGGGTCCATGCGGCGAGTTCGTGGGCCGGGATGGAGGCCGGGGCGGGCGAGTCGCCGGCCTTGAGAAGGCGTGCGGCGGCGTCGGGATGGGCCGTAAAGTGGGAGGCGTGGCGGGTCGCGGCGGCGAGGAGGAGCCGGGTTTCGTTCGGGGAGGGCCTGCGAGAGAGGACGCGGAGGTAGAGCTCCTCGATGCGGGATTCCGGCGCGGTGGAATGGGCGCACAGGGAGGCGGCCATGGCGCGAGCGGCCTCGACGAAGGAGGTGTCGTTGAGGAGCAGAAGGGCTTGGAGGGGGGTGTTGGTGCGCGGGCTGCGAACGGTGCAGGTCTGGCGGGAGGCGACGTCGAAGAAGAGGGTGGGCGCGATGATGCGGCGCCAGAAGACGTAGAGGCTTCGGCGGTAGAGCGGGGCGCCGGAGTCGCGCTGGTACTTCTTGTTGCCGAAGGTGGCCTCCTCCCAGACGCCGTCGGGTTGGTAGGGTTTGACCGGTGGGCCGCCGAGCTGCTCGACGAGGAGGCCCGAGGCGGCGAGGGCGACGTCGCGAAGCATCCATGAGGGCATGCGATGACGAGGGCCGCGGGCGAGGAGGCGGTTTTCGGGGTCGGCGCGGGACAGCTGGGGGGTGGTCTGGGAGGCTTGGCGATAGGTGGCGCTGGTGACGATGAGGCGTTGGAGGTTCTTGATGTCCCAGCCGGATGCGACGAGCTCGGAGGCGAGCCAGTCGAGGAGGTCTGGGTGGGACGGGGGCTCGCCTTGGAGGCCGAAGTCCTCGGAGGTCTTGACGAGGCCGGTGCCAAGGAAGAGCTGCCATTGGCGGTTGGCGATCACGCGAGCGGTGAGGGGGTGGTCGGGGCGAAGGAGCCAGCGGGCGAGGTCGAGGCGATTGGAGGCGGGGGCGGCAGGCGTGGGGGAGATGCCGGGTGGGAGGCCGGGGCCGACCTTGATGCCGGGCTTGGTGTAGAGGCCGCGTGCGAGGATGAACGTGTCGCGCGGGGATGGGGCATCCTCCATGACCATGACCTTGGGGATGGACTGCTGGACGGAGCGGTGGCGGTCGTAGGCGGCCTGGAAGGGAGGGATGGTTGCGGCGTAGTCGGGGGCGGTTTTCTCGAAGTGGGCGTGGAGCTTGCCTGCCTGGGAGGAGTTGCGGTTGGCGGGCTGGACCTTGAGGGCGTCGGCAACCTCCTTGGGGAGGTCCTTGAAGGCGGGGGAGCGGTCGATGGGGTCGGCGTCGGGCCGAGGGAAGAGCTTGGATTCGGCGTCGGCCATGGCGGCGACGGCCTTGCGGAGGGAATGGGAGGCGGAGTCGAGGGCGAGCTGGAGCGGTTCGTCGATGACTTCGAGGACGGGCGGGGTCTGGGGGTTGCCGCCGCCGCCATCGACGGCGGTGCGGTTGAAGAGGGCGAGAAGGCGGAAGTAGTCGGCCTGGGAGACAGGGTCGAACTTGTGGTCGTGGCAGCGGGTGCAGTTGAAGGTTTGGCCGAGCCATGCGGTGCCGACGGTCTCGACTTGGTCGAAGAGGTAGTCGATGCGGTTTTCCTCGGGGATGCGGCCGCCCTCGCCGTTGATGGGGTGGTTCCGGACGAAGGCGGTGGCGAGGCGTTGCTCTTGGGAGGGGGAGGGGAGGAGGTCGCCCGCGAGCTGCCAGAGGGTGAACTGGTCGAAGGGAAGGTTGCGGTTGAAGGCATGGACGACCCAGTCCCGCCATGGCCATGCGGTTCGTTCGCCGTCGCCTTGGTAGCCGTTGGAGTCGGCGTACCGCGCGGCTTCGAGCCATTCCCATGACATGCGTTCGCCGTGGCGAGGGGATGCGAGGAGACGATCGACGGTGCGCTCGTAGGCGTCGGGGCGCGGATCGGAGAGGAAGGATGCGAGTTCGTCCGGGCTTGGGGGAAGGCCGGTGAGGTCGAGCGTGACCCGGCGGAGGAGGGTGGCGCGCCCGGCCTCGGGGGAGGGGGCGAGGTTTTCGCGGGCGAGACGGTCCCGGACGAAGGCGTCGATGGGGTTGAGGGTGGCGCGAGGGGTGCGAGGGGGGAATGGGCGGACCACGGGTTCGTAAGCCCAATGCCGTCCCCATGGGGCGCCGTCACGGATCCAGTCGGCGAGGAGCTGGCGCTGGGCGTCGGCGAGGGGCTTGTGGACGGACGCCGGCGGCATGAGGTCGTCGGGGTCGGCGGCGTGGATGCGCTGGACGAGGGCGCTTAGGGCGGGGTTGCCGGGGACGATGGCAGGCAGGCCGGACTTGCCGCCGGCGCGGGCGCCCTCGGCGGTGTCCAGCCGGAGTCCGCCCTTGCGATGGGCGGCGTCGGGGCCATGGCAGGGCAGGCAGTGGTTGGAAAGGATGGGGAGGATGTCGCGGGAGAATCGCGGCGGGCTGGCGAGGGCGGCGGACACCGCGAGGAGGGCGGAGGCCAATCTGAGGACCCATGGAAGCGGCGCGCGCATGCGACGTCCCTGAGGATGGACGAGGCATGGGGCGGGTGAGAAGCCTTGGAAAAGGAAAGGGTTAGGACGACCGGATGCCCCAAATCCCGGCGCAAGCATGGGGATGTCCTTCGGACGCCAACCCGGTGTGTTGCGGCAGGCGGCCTCCTCCTGCATTCGTTTCAGCCGCTTGGCCCGTGAGGATGCCGTCGGGCGAAAGGCCTTCTGCTCGTCATACGGCTGGCGGTTCTTGATCATCCCATACGCCACCCGCGCCCGTTTGTGCGCCGACGCCGTGATCCCCTCCGCCTTCCCCAGCCGCCCTTTCATACGCCTCAAGTGCTCGCCCATCTTGCCCTAGGCCCTCGCCATGCCGTACGCCGCCAACCGGAGGTCCTGCGCCACCCGGCCCTTCACCGCTCGCGTCTTCACCTTCAGCACCCGACCTCCCCTGATCCGGTTGTCCGGGCACGGCCCGTTCCACGATGGGAAGCTTTCCGCCGTCCTGAACGCCTTCAGCAGGTCTTCCGCAGTCCCAACCTCCGTCATCAGCGCCGTCCGAAGCCCCGCACCCCCCCGGTCACCTCGCTGAGGTCCACCTTGTAGAACCGGCACGCCTCCTCGAACACCGCCATGTCCACCGCATTCTTCTGCAGGCGCCTCGGGCTCCTCGTGGCCGGCGGCGGTGGCCCCGGTGACTCGGGCGGGATCGCCTCCACGATGGCCATCGCGCTGGCCCCGTCGAGGTCGCCGAAGACAGGGTGCAGCTTGAGGTTCATCTCGTTGAGGACCTTCTGGGGTTCCTGGAGCAGCCGGGCCGCAATGAGGACCAGGTCCGGGCGGTGCCTCATCACGCAGCGCAGCGACGCCACCTCGGCCGGTGGCCGGAAGGACTTCTGGAGCAGGCCGGCCATGTGCAGCTGCCGCAGCCATGGCGCGTCGCACACGTCGGTGTTGCGACCGGGCACCGCCCTCACATGACGCGCGTTGACCAGGCATACCTCGATGCCCGCGTCCTCCAGCGCCTGGAACAACGGCACCCAGTCATTGCCGTGCTCTCCATCGCCACGGTCCGCACCTGGCACTCCTGGAGCCATGCCACAGGTGCCCGATGTCGGCGGTGAAGGACGGGAACTTCACGCAGCCGGACGGGCGCCGAGCGGGGGCAACGGCCACCACGAACTCGCAGGTGCCGACGTCGATGCCGACGGCCTCGGGGTGGATCTCCTTGCCGATCGACTGGACTTGGTTGTCCGGGCCAAGCCGCGGCTTGCGTGGGTACCTTGAGGATCTCGACATGGACCTCTGGGAATGCCCAAATCCGCGCTTAAGGAGGGGAGAGGCTCGCGATCCCCAAGCGGGCGAGTTGCGGCAGGCTGCGTGCCCACACGCCGTCGTAGCGGATGGGCGACCGCGGCATGGACGAGGGTGGCAACATCCCAAGTGATCTCGGCGTCCATCTGCCATGAAGCCGGAGGCTTCCCAGCTTGCAGCCGGCGGTGGAGGAGTGAAGCGACGACACCACCGGGGACCCGTGCGAACGTGAACTCCGGCATCCCGGCAGGGATGCCAGCGCCGGGGGCGGGACTGGGCTG
>CAIYFP010000146.1 GCA_903925515.1 uncultured Verrucomicrobiota bacterium | reverse complement strand
GGGGCCACGCGTTCGAGGAGGTCGAGCGCCTCGTCCGGGGTGAGGGCGTCGGTGAGGTAGCGGAAGTCGATGCAGGCCACGAGCTGGCGCGGGGACAGGTCGGCCACGAGCCGCCACACGGGCTTGCTCTCGGCCTTGCCCCAGAGGTCCCAGAGCGCGTTCACGATCGCCGCCAGCGCGAGGTGCACGGCGCCCTTGTCCGGCCCGATCCACCGGAGCTGGGAGTCGCCCGTCAGGTGCCGCCAGAAGGCGCCCGGCGCGGACGTGAATTCCGCAAGGTCACGCCCGAGCACCAGGTGTTCATGGGCGCGAATAGCGGCGCAGACGATGTCGTTGCCGCGCCCGATGGTGAACGCCGACCCGTGCCCTTCCAGCCCCGAGTCCGTGTGCAGCACCACGTACGCCGACGAGTAGTCCGGGTCCGGGTTCATGGCGTCGGAGCCGTCGAGTTGGCGCGACGTGGGGAACCGGACGTCATGGACGGAGAGGCGGGTGATCTTCATGGCGAGGGCGGAAGGCGAATGGCAAGGGGCAGCCGGCATGGAAAACCCCCGGCTGGGGCCGGGGGCTGGCGTTGCGGGAACGAGCCTGCGGTGGGCTAGGCGCGTTCCATGTATTTCCCGGTGCGGGTGTCCACCTTGATCTTCTCGCCGGTCTTGATGAAGAGGGGGGCCTGGACCTGCACGCCGGTCTCGAGGGTGATGAGCTTCTGGACGTTGTTGGCGGAGTCGCCCTTGATGCCCTCCGGGGCATCCGAAACGGTGAGGACCACGGACGCGGGCAACTCGATCTCGACGACCTTCTCCTCGACGAAGGTCATGGTGACGGAGCCGTTCTCCACGAGGAAGTTGCGGGAGTCGCCGAGCATCTCGGGGGCGACGGTGACCTCCTCGAAGGTCTCGGGATCGACGAAGACGTAGTCGTCGCCGCTCTTGTAGGAGAACTCCATGCGCCGGGAGTTGAGGGGCACGGTCTCGACCTTCTCGGTGGAGGCGAAGCGGACGTCCATGGACTTGCCGGTCTTGATGGACCGGAGGATGGCCTGGACGAAGGCGCGAAGGTTGCCGGGGGTGCGATGGGTCACCTCGAGGACCACGCACACGTCGGAGTTGTGAAGGATCGCCATCCCCTTGCGGAGGTCGTTAGCGTTGACTGCCATAAGCTTGTTTCTTGAAGCCGGCGGGCCTGCGGGCGGTCATGGACCCGCAAGGAAAACCGGGCCGCGACGCTATCCGAGGCGTCAAGGATGGCAAGCTTGCATCTGGGGCCGGACTGAGCGGCCGGCGCGGCGTCGAGACCCCATGCCCCGACCCGCGCCGTCGCCGACCGGTGGATCGCTTCCCGCGTCCGTTCCCTCGCCTACCACGGGTAGGTGTAGGACAGGGGCTCGGGCGGCAGGGCCCGGAACATCCGCATGGCCGAGGCGGCGAAGCTGTTGAAGGCAATCCGCTCCGTGTCCGCGCCTTCGAGAATCCATGTCACCTGCCATGGCCCTTCCGTGCCATTGTCCGAGTGCTCCACCCGGACCTGGTACCCGCGCGGCACCATGGCGGACAATTGGGCGCCTCGTTCCCCGGAGCCGTTGTCGAACTCCCGGATCGAAAGCTCGACGGGCGGGGGCAGCGTCTCGTCGTCGCCGAGGGTCAACACCGTGCTTTCATAGCCCTTCATGAGCTTCATGCCGTCGTCGCTCGAAACCAAGGTGAGCGTGACGTCCTGCGTACCCTGCGCTTCGGCGTTGTTGGCCAGCGGGATGCGGGCGAACACCTGGGAGGCGCCGGGCTGGAAGGTGACGGTGCGCTGCGCCTGATCCCCGAGGATGGCCATGGCTGCGGGGCTTCCCTCGACGCGGTAGGTGACGGTGGCCGCCTTGCGGGTGTTGAGGGTACGCCAGAGCCGGATCTCGGCATGGCCGTTGGTGGCGCCCTCGTTGATCTGGAAGCGGGGCGACACGAAGCCCACCTCGCCCACCTCCTGGTCGTCGAGGATCGTCACCTGCATCTGGACCGGGGCGTTCGTGCTGCCGTCGATGGACAGCTCGAAGGTCGCCGTCTCCGTCCCCTCGTTCTCCTCGTCCTGGACCATCGGCACCTGTACCCAGCTCAGCGAGTTCAGGCCGCCCTGCACCGGGACCACGCGGATCGAATCCGTGACGTCGAAGTCCTCCCCGGGCTTGGCCGTGCCGCCCACGTACTTGGCGCGCACCGTGATGTCGGTGGAGAGCCCGAGCGCCGCGAAGTCGGTCGCCTTGACGGTGAAGAACAGCGGGATGTAGGCGCGGTTCTCGGCGACCTCGAGCGTGGGATATTCCAGGTGCAAGGCCAGGCCGGTGAGGTCGCCGCCCCCGGGAAGGACCGGCCCGGGGTCCCGGTCGCCCGGGAGGGATTGGGCGCTCGCCGGTGCATGGGCCAGCGCACACGCCGTGAGGAGGAGCATGGCGGCGCGCGCCCATGCCCGTTGGATTCCGCGGGCATGGCCGCACCTCGTGTCTTGCATGGTTTTCATGGTGACTGCCTTTCGTGGTCTGTGGGATTTCCGTGGGAAACTTGAAAAGGGGGTCGGTGCGGGGAAGCAACCGTCACGCGTGCCGGAGCCTGCGCCTCTCGACCCACGCGAGGGCCATGCCGCCCGCCATGCAGGTCAACGTGAGCACGGCAAGGAACGCGGGCGACATGCCCATCCCGGAATGAAGCCACCCGCGCCAGCCCGGCAGGACGAACGCCGAGGCCGATGCGGCGGCCATGGCAAGGCTGGCGGCCATCGCAAGAGGCACGAGGACCCCGCAACCGCGCCGCAATGCCAACGCCATCGCCATGGACGCCACGGTAAGCCCCGCGCACAGGCCAATGGACGCATGCGAGGGGTCCGTCGCCGCGCAGGTCCGCGTCGCAAACCCGGCGGCGAGCAGGAACCAAATCGCCACGGCGGCGCGTTGGCCGGTGGAAAGGCGGGCAGGGGACGCCTGTCTCGCCCGGGATTCCTCGGCACAAAGCGCCCCGATTTCGAGCGGCTGACCGAGCGAGAGGAGGGCGGCCTCCCGGGCCGCGTCCGCGGACAACCCGGATCGAATGCCGGCCTCGTAGGCCTCCATCAGGTGGTCTTCGAGCTCGGCGGCGACGTCGGCGGGGAGGCCGGAAAGTTCGTGGGCGAAGG
>CAIYFP010000145.1 GCA_903925515.1 uncultured Verrucomicrobiota bacterium | reverse complement strand
CCGGGATCGGCACCGGCGCGTTCTCCTCATGGATCGTCCCGTCGAAGTCCGTGGAAACAAGGCGCAGCTCGTCTGACATGGCCCGCATCGTCCACGGAAACAGCCGGGCATCCAAGGACGAGCAGCGCCCGCGAAACCACGCCATGCCGACAACACGGTTGCCATGACCCATCCGCCCCGGTTTCCTTCCGCCACTCCCATGAAACGTTCGTTCGCTCTCGTCGCGGGCCTTGCGTGCACCGCCGTCCTCCTTGCGCAAACCTCCGCCACCGGCTGGCAAACCTTGTTCGACGGCAAGGACGCCTCCGCATGGCGCGCCTACAAGGGCAAGGACTTCCCCGCCAAGGGCTGGAAGGTCGAGGACGGCACCCTCCACGTCCTCGCCAAGGGCGGCGGCGGCGACCTCGTCACCCGCGAGCAGTTCGCCGACTTCGAGTTGTCCTTCGAGTGGAAGGTCGCCCCCGGCGCCAACAGCGGCGTCATGTACCGCGTCAGCGAGAAGCCCGGCGCCCCCTACGAGACCGGCCCCGAGTACCAGGTCCTCGACGACGCCAAGCACGGCGACGGCAAGAACCCCAAGACCAGCGCCTCCGCCCTCTACGCCCTCGTCGCCGCCAATGCCGCCAAGAAGACGCGGCCCGTGGGCGAATGGAACGAGGGCCGCATCGTCCTGCGCGGCTCCCAGGTGGAGCACTGGCTCAACGGCAGCAAGGTCGTTGCGGTGGATCTCCAGTCGCCCGAGACGCGGGCGCTGATCGCAGGCTCCAAGTTCAACTCATGGCCCGGCTTCGCCCAGCAACCCTCCGGCCACATCTGCCTCCAGGATCACGGCGACGACGTCTGGTATCGCAACATCAAGATTCGCCGCCTGTGAACGCCTCCCCGACTTCATCCCGCCGGCCCGTCCGGCATGGGCACGCGGTCGCGGCGACGGCCGCGGCGGCCTTTCTCGCCCTGGCCTCGGCGGGTTGCTCCTTTCTTCCTGACCAAAACGAGCCCAACACGCTGACATTCTCCGAGCTTCGTTCGGGCTGGCAGTTGCTTTTTGACGGCCAATCCACCTCCGCATGGCGCGGGTTCGGCAAGCCAGGCTTCCCCGCCCAAGGCTGGGAGGTGGCCGACGGCTGGCTCCATCACAAGCCCAAGGCCGGCGGGGGCGACATCATCACCCGCGAGGCCTTCGAAAGCTTCGAGTTGTCCTTTGAGTGGCGCATCGCCCCGGGCGGCAACAGCGGCGTGAAGTACTTCATCGACGAGCAACGCGGCGCGCCCATCGGGCACGAATACCAAGTCATCGACGACGACGCCCATCCCGACGCATCGCATGGCCCCAAGCGCCAGACGGGCGCCCTGTACGACGCCTTGCCGCCCATCAAGGCGCCCGTGCGCAAGGCGGGCGAGATCAACACGTCCCGGATCGTCGTCCGGGGCGACGACGTGGAGCACTGGCTCAACGACTGTCTTGTGTTGCGCTACCGGCTCGGGTCGCCCGAGCTCCTTGCTGCCAAGGCCGCCTCCAAGTTCAAGAACGAGGCGCGCTGGGGCACCCGCTTCCCCACCCCCATCCTCCTTCAGGACCACCAGGACGAGGTCGGGTACCGCAACATCCGAATCCGCCGGCTGCTGACCAAGCAACGCTAGGCCCGCTCCCCATCGCGCCGACGGCCGACCGCTCCCCGCTTACTTCCCCTCGTCCATCGTGATCGTCCCGCCGGCCGGAACGTCGAGCAGCTTCGACTGCGTGACGGCCGTGGGCGGCGAGTCCACGTTGTTGATCTGGTAGGTCTCGCCCACCACCGCCACCGGGAACTTGCTGCCCTGAAAGAACGGCGCGAGGTCCGCCTCCGTCGGCGTCTCGTTGCCGCCCTTCTTGTTCTCCGCCGCCCACTGCGTCTTCACGGAGTCGATCGTGCGCAGGTTGACGCGGATGGCCTGCAACCGGGCGCGCTCGAGGGCGCGCTTCACGTTCGGGATCGCGATCATGGCCAGCAGGCCGATGATCAGCACCACGATCATGATCTCGACGAGGGTGAACGCGGAGGAACGCCCGGCGAGGCGGGCCGCACGAAGACGGGAGGACAAGTTCATGGAATCAATGTGACGCCGGCGCTGCGGCGGCCTCTTGGAAACCCCGCCCGACCGGATTGGTTGCGGCCACGCTACCAGCCTCGCCCCGCATGGCAAAGGGTTCCATCGGACCGCGTCCTGCGCCGCCAAGCCCGCGATCCCACCCCTCCGCGACATCCCCGGTCCCACCCTTATCCCCGCTCGACGTCCGTGCTCGCAGCCTTGGCCCCGCGCCGCGCCTTCCACCACTCCAGAACCATCGGCACCACGCTCACCAGGATGATTCCCAGCACGATCACCTCGAAGCGCCGCCGCACGAACTCGCGCCCCCCGAAATACCAGCCGCACGGCAGGATCAGTCCTATCCACAACGTCGCCCCAAGCAGGTTGTAAAACGTGAAGCGCCCGTAGTGCATCGAGCCAATCCCCGCCACGAACGGCGCGAACGTCCGCACGATCGGCACGAACCGCGCGATGATGATCGCCTTGCCCCCGTACCTCTCGAAGAACGCGCGCGTGCGCTCGATGTGCTCCTTCCGCACCAGCCTCGGGAACCATCCCTGCACCTTCGCCCCAAGCTTGTTCCCGACCCAGTAGTTCACCGCGTCCCCAAGCACCGCCGCCACCCACAACACCGCCGCCGCCACCCAGATGTTCATCCCCGACTCCGGGTTCGCCGCCACCGCGCCCACCGCAAACACCAGCGAATCCCCCGGCAACACCGGCGTGATCACCAAGCCCGTCTCCGCGAACACGATGGCAAACAGGATCCCGTACACCCACGTCCCGTATTCCTTCGTCAACGCGAACAGGTGGTCCTGGAGGTGGAGCACCACGTCCAGGAGATGCTTCAACGTCTCCATTGGCCAGCCAAACTGCGGGAACTTCGCCTTGCCCGGCAAGCCGCGACTCCGTGACGTTTCCTCCCATGCGCGCCGCCATCTTGCACGGGAAGGACGACCTCCGGGTCGAGGAGGTCCCCAACCCTCCCCTCCAGCCCGGCGAGGTCCGCGTCTCCATCCGCGCCGCGCTCACCTGCGGCACGGACCTCAAGGTCTATCGCCGCGGCTACCATGCGCGCATGGGCGTCCCACCCTTCCCCTTCGGCCATGAATGGTCCGGCGTCGTCGCCGAGGTCGCGCCAGACATCGAGGCATGGGCCCCAGGCGACCGCGTCGTCGGCGCCAACTCCGCCCCCTGCGGCCATTGCGCCCCCTGCAAACGCCGGCAGGAATCCCTCTGCGACAACCTCCTCTTCCTCCATGGCGCCTACGCCCAATCCATCGTCGTCCCCGCCGAGATCGTCCGGAAAAACCTCCTTCGCGTCCCCGACACCATGGGCTGGCCCGACGCCGCCCTGACCGAGCCCCTCGCGTGCGTCGTCCACGGAATCGACGACGTCGGCATCGAGCCCGGCGACCGCGTCCTCGTGCTCGGGGCGGGCCCCATCGGCCTCATGGCCGTCGCCCTTGCCCGCCACGCGGGCGCACGCGTCTCCGTCATCGGGCGCGGGCAAGGCAGGCTTGCCATGGCGCGCCGCCTCGGCGCCCTCGACGCCTTCGAGAACACCGCCCCCGCGGACATCGTCGCCCCGCCCGGGACCGAGGGCGCGTTCGACGTCGTCTTTGAGGCCATGGGCAGGACGTTCGCATGGGAAGCCGCGCTGCGCTTCGTTCGCAAGGGCGGCCGCATCAACTGGTTCGGGGGCTGCCCCTCCGGCACCTCCGTCGCCGTGGACACCGTCCGCATGCACTACGACGCCCTCACCCTGAAGGCGACCTTCCATCACACCCCGCGCACCATCCGACGCGCCCTCTCCCTCATCGCGGAACGCGTCGTCACCGCCGATGCCTTCGTCGATGGCCGCTGCACCCTGTCCAACCTCCCGGCCCTGTTCCGCGACATGGCTTCCGGCAACCGCGCCGTGAAGACCCTCGTGGACGTCGGCGCGTAGGGACCGGATCACCCAAGCGCTCCGGCGAAACCCGACGCTTCGCCCATGCGGCAGGCCACGTGCCCTCGCACGGCGCGATCGATGTCCTGCCCAGCCCTCAACCCATGCCGGCCCACCGCCACCTCACCAGCAGGGTCCGATCGCAGACTCTTCCCGAAGCGCCTGCCCGCCCCGCGCCTACGCACGGGCCGGTCGCCCGGCGAACACCGACCGCATCCAGGCCCACATCGCGCGCAGGCCCACGTCCCGGACCTCCCCAAGTCCCAGCGCCTCCGCCACCTCCCGCTCATGCGTGTTGTACCGCGGAGGGAAGTTCAGGATGTCGTCCGATTCCTCCCCGTTCGTCACCAGCAACTCGGAATGCAGCAAGCCCCGGCCAATCGCGTGGGGCGCCGCCGGCAACAGGTGCTCGCGTGGCTTCCCCACCAGCCACGGGCGCCATGTGAAGACCATGTTGCCGGCCTCGTCCCGGCGCACATGGCCAAGCGTGCGCCGCGGGACCTTGCACACCGTGCGCGCAAGGAACGCCATGCACGGCCCGTTCCCCACCACCACCCGCCGGCGCGCCAACGACACGTAATCCCATGCGAAGACATGGCCGAACACGGCCAGCCGGAATGCCCAGCCCGCCAAGGGCAGGCACGCCAACACGATCATCAAGGACCACGCCGCCCCCAGTTCCGTGCTCAGGAACGACGTCCCCGCCACCGTCGAGAGCAGGAACGTCCGGAATGCCTTCAGCGCGGCGTCCACGGTGGCGAACGGGCTTACGAGGATGAGGACGTTGATGGCGTGGGAGACAAGGAACACGGCCACGAACGCAACCAACGCGAACGGGACCATCAGCAGCCCCAGCAGGCCGCCCGCGTCCAACGCCGCAATCCCCGCGCCTCCCAGCCCCGCCTGACTCTCCACCCCCAGCGACCGGAACAGGTCCAGCGTCATCGGCAGGATCGCCCCCGTGGCGATCAGACCCGACAGCTTGTTCTCGAAGACCTCCGCCACGTCCAAGGGCTTCTTCAGCGCGGTGGGCACGGCCGGACCCAGCGCGTCCTTCAGGAAACACAGCCCCACCACCAGCAACGCCGGCCCCCAAAACCACGGCTGCGCATACCATGAAAGCCCCGCCCGCTCCGACTCCGCCGACCTGAAGTACCGGAACGCCCCCACCGCCCCCACGCCCAGCAATGGCGAGATCGCCACCCCGGTCACCTGCGACAACGTCTCCGCCGCCGACACCCCGGGGGGGCGCGCCGATGGCTTCCCGGCCGCCAGCGACACCGGCGTGAACAGCACCCCGGCCACCACGGCCAGCCCAATCAACCCCACCACGACGCGCCTCATCACCCCCGCACCGTGAAACCCCTCCCCAACCCATGGAAGCCTGAACTTGCCCTCGAAAACGGCCCCCGCCACTGGCAGCATTCTCCCCGCGATGCGACATGCCCCGATTGATCCCGCCCTGTTTGTCTCCAACCGCGCTCGACTGCGCGCCCTCCTGCTGCCCGGCTCCCTTGCCATCGTCAACGCCAACGACATCCCCCAGACCAACTCCGACGGTTCCCTCCGCATCGTCCCCAACTCCGACCTTTTCTGGCTCACCGGCGTTGAGCAGGAGGAATCCGTGCTCCTCCTGTTCCCGGACGCCGACGACGAGCGGATGCGCGAGATCCTCTTCCTCCGCGAGACCAACGACCTCATCGCGACATGGGAGGGTCACAAGCTGACCAAGGACGAGGCCCGCGCGTTGACCGGCATCGACAACGTCCAATGGCTCTCCCAGCTCCCCCAGACCCTTCACCGCCTCGCCTGCGAGGCCTCCCACCTCTGCCTCAACTCCAACGAGCACAAGCGCGCCGAGGTCGTCGTCGAGTCCCGCGACGCACGCTTCGTCCGCTGGATGCAGCAACGGTACCCCCTCCATTCCTACCAGCGCCTCGCACCCCTCATGCACCGCCTCCGCGTCCAGAAGTCCCCCGCCGAGGTCGCCCTCCTCCAGCAGGCCTGCGACATCACCCGCGCCGGCTTCGAGCGCGTCTGCCGCTTCACCCGGCCCGGCGTCAACGAGCGCGAGGTCGAGGCCGAGTTCGCCCATGAGTTCATCCGCAGCGCCGCCTCCTTCGCCTACAACCCCATCATCGCCTCAGGCAAGTCCGCCTGCATCCTCCACTACATCGACAACAACAGCCCCTGCCGCGACGGCGACCTCCTCCTCCTCGACGTCGCCGCCTCCTACGCCAACTACAACGCCGACCTCACCCGCACCATCCCCGTCAACGGCCGCTTCTCCCCACGCCAACGCGCCCTCTACGACGCCGTCCTCCGCGTCCTCCGCGCCTCCATCGCCGGGCTCGTCCCCGGCAAGAAATGGCGCACATGGCAGGAGGAGGCCGAGGACCTCGTCGCCCGCGAATGCGTCCGCCTCGGCCTCCTCGCCGAGGCCGACCTCTCCGTGAAGGTCTCCGACCCCATGCGGAAGCCCGTGAAGCGCTTCTTCATGCACGGCAACGGCCACCCGCTCGGCCTCGACGTCCATGACGTCGGCTTCCTCAACGAGCCCTTTGCCCCCGGGTGGGTCATGACCGTCGAGCCCGCCATCTACCTCCCCGACGAGGGCATGGCCGTCCGCCTCGAAAACGACGTCCTCATCACCGAGCACGGCGTCGTGGACCTCATGGCCGACATCCCCATCGAGGCCGACGCCATCGAGGCCCTGATGGCCCGCCGATAACCCACGCGACTCCCCGCCATGGCCGCAAGGAAAACGCCTCCACGACGTCCCAAGGCCAACACGGAAGCCCCCGCGCCCGCCGCTGGCGAGGGGCCCGGGAAGGCCCGCATGCCTCGCACGGGGCCCGCCATCAAGGCCGGGCGCGCGCCCCTTCCCCACGAGATCGCCAAGGCCGCCGCCGGCGCCCTCGACCGGGCCCGGGCCACCACCCTTTCCGAGTGGCGTCGCATCGACCTCCGCCACGCCGAGGGCGCCCGTCGCAAGGCCGATCGTTCCGTCCCCGACATCCTGGGCGGGGTCCTCCAGCGCATCCGCCTCGATCAACGCCAGGCCGAGTCCGCGGTCGTTGCTGCATGGAAGCAGGTCATCGACCCCGCCGTCGTCGCCCATGCCCGGCCCGTCAACCTCGCCAAGGGCACCCTGTTCGTCTCCGTCGATTCCAGCCCATGGCTCGCCGAGATCGTCCGCTATCGCTCCCGCGAGATCCTCGAACGCCTCCAGCTCGCCGCCGGCAAGGACGTCGTCCAGCGCATCTCCTTCCGCATCGGCTGAGCCCAGCGAGGCAATGGGGTCACATCTAAAGTATTGACATTTCGGGCCGCGCGGATGGTTGGCGTGATGTTCTTGGGGGGCCCCCCAGCCGCCGACGCCAGCCGGGCGGCATGGGGCATCAGGGCGGCTGCCTGGGACCCTGTCGCTCGCCGATGCGTGGATCCCAAATCCCCGCACAAGGAGGTTTTGGGTGGAGCCCAGGGCTTGGCCCCTGCTGTAGGCCGCGTGCCCCATAAGCGTTAACCTTGAT
>CAIYFP010000144.1 GCA_903925515.1 uncultured Verrucomicrobiota bacterium | reverse complement strand
CCGGGGCGTCCCCGGCAACTCGGTGCGGTTCGAGGGCAACAACTTCGCGGACCCCGGCGACCCCACCTTCACGACGCGGGTTTGGTTCCCGGCGGCGTCGGGCGGATACGTGGCCGCGACAACGGAGCTGGCGAGCTTCACGAGCCTCCAAGTCACGATCCCGCAAGGGGCGGCATCGGGCGCGCCGGTTTTGGTGAATCCGGCGGGGACGATCGAGCTGTGGGGCAACTTCTACCTGCAACCGCTGGTCACGGGCTTCAGTCCCTCGGCCGCGCGGGTGGGGGACACGGTAACGCTGACGGGCACGAGCTTGCTCGGGGCCTACGATGTCTCGGTGGGCTTCGCGTCCGCCGCCATCCTGTCCGCGACATCGACCCAGGTCGTGTTCCAGGTGCCGTCGGTCACGAGTTCCGCCCGGGTGACGGTCACGACGCCCGGGGGAGCGTTCCTGACGACCTCCAACCTTGTCCTGCTGCCGCGCATCCGGTCGTTCACGCCGGCGGGAGGGAAGGCCGGCGACCTCGTGACCTTGAGCGGCGATGGCTTGGCTGGCGTCACGGGTGTCTTCTTCGGCGGGGTGGCGGCGGTGGCATGGACGAATGTTTCTTCGGTGCAGGTGAACGTGGTGGTCCCGCCCGGGGCGTTTGCCGGGGCGATCCGCTGCACGACGGTCAACGGCAGCGACACGACGGCGGCGCCGTTCCTTGTGATGCCGGTGGTGCAGGACATCCTGCCGGCGAGCGCGAAGCCGGGTGCCGTGGTGGCGTTGACGGGCGCCAACTTTCTCGGCGTGACGCGCGTCGAGTTCGCGGGGGGTGTCCCGGCCGTCTTCACGGTGGCCGGGACCAACCGCATCGACGCGGTGGTGCCTGCGGGCGCGCAGTCCGGCCCGGTGAGCGTGACCAACCCGGGCGGGACGGGCGTGAGCGCGCGGACGTTCGCCGTGGCCTCGACGCTTCCGCAGGTGACGGGCTTCGCCCCGGCGTTTGGTCCGCCCGGGACGACCGTGACGATCTCCGGCGACAACCTCGCGGCCACGACCGCGGTGCGGTTCAACGGGTTGAACGCCACGGGCTTCACGGTCCAGGGCGACGCAAGGATTGTGGCCGTGGTGCCGCCCGGCGCCACGACGGGGCGGATCACGGTGGTGACGGAGGCGGGCACGGCGCAGTCGGCGGCGAGCTTCATCGTGGGCAGCACGGCCAACCTGACCGTGGTGGGGCAGGCGATGCCCGCCGACCCGTGGGTCACGGAGGAGGTGGCGTTCACGTTCCAGCTATCCAATGCCGGGCCGGTGCCCTCGTCGGGCACGGCCCTTGTCGTGGGCTTGCCGGTGGGCGGAACCTACGTGGGCGCAAGCACGACATCCGGGACGTTCGACCTTTTTGACGGGGCGGTCGTGTTCAGCCCGGGGTCGGTGCAGCCGGGCGGCTCGATGTTGGGGACGGTGCGGATGCGGTTCAACGGGACGGGGCCCGCCGTGGTGACGGCCACGGCATCGGCCAGCACGAACGACCCGGACCCTGCCAACGACACGGCGAGCGTGACCGTGCGCCCGATGCGGCCGTCGGTGGCGATGGAAGGGTTGCCGGGAGGACGGGTGGCGCTGACGTGGCCGACGGGGCTTGCGGGGATGGTGTTGCAGCAGGGGGCCACGGTCACGGGTCCATGGGCGGCGGTGGGCGGGAGCGTGGAGGAGACGCCGCTGGGCCGGAGGGTGGAGGTGGATGCATCGGGGGCGCTGAGGTTTTACCGGTTGGGCCCGTGAGGGGTGGGGGCGGGGTGAGTTTCGCGGGGCGTTTGTGCGGGGCGTGAAACCATGGAATGGATGGACATGGCATCCCGGTTGCTTTCGGGCGGGAACCGGCAAGGCCGGGAGAATTGAACCATGTCCATCCACGTCGCGCTGCACCATCGCACCCACTACGAGTACGACCGGCCGGTCGGGCATTCGCCCCACGTGATCCGGCTGCGTCCGGCACCGCATAGCCGGACGCCCATCCTTGCGTACTCGCAGCGCATCCTGCCCAAGGAACACTTCATCAACTGGCAGCACGACCCGTTCTTGAACCACCTTGCGCGTGTGGTTTTCCCGGGGCTTTCCCGGGAGTTGCTGATCGAGGTGGACCTCGTGGCGGAGATGGCCGTGTACAACCCGTTCGACTTCTTCCTTGAGGAGGCGGCGACGCAGCGTACCCGTCCGGTGGAGCCGTGGATGCCCGGCTCCCGGCCGGGCACGGGTGTGCCGATTCGTTGCGCTGGATGGACCGGGGCGGCAGCCGACGGCTCCCACGGGTGGGCTGGCGCCCGGATCAGTCCGACGGGACCGCAGCCCCGGCGGCCCGGGCCCGGGCGTCCCGCCAGCCTCGGGGCGTCAGATCCCAGATGCCCTTCTGGGGATGCCGTCCCAGTCGGGGGATGATGTCGCAGAGGTATCCGTAGGGTTCCACGCCCAGGCGACGACAGCTCCCCATCAGGGTG
>CAIYFP010000143.1 GCA_903925515.1 uncultured Verrucomicrobiota bacterium | reverse complement strand
GCCGCGTGAGGGCACGCGGCCTACAGCATGGGTTACGCCTTGGGCTCCCCCTCAGGGTTTGACGGAGCGTCACTGCCACGGCCGTTGGTCGGGTCCTGGCTCTGCATGGGGATGCCCGGTTTCTTCGGAGCGGGTGAGCGGATTGGGGCCGTGGGATCCATCTGCTTGTCACTCCATCCGCGTCCAAGGCCGGATCCGTGAACCGAAAAACGGCTTGCGCGTGGATTTGGGCCGCGACAACCCGGTTGAAAACATGGGGCGCCCCGTTCCCATGATGGGCGCATGCAAGATTGCCCCGTCCGAACCTCGGTCATTGGCAGCTATCCGTTTCCCGGCTGGCTGGAGCTGGCGACCCGGCACCTGCCTGAGTTCGGGCCCGACGACATCCTTGAGCTCCAGGAGGACGCCGTGGTGGCGGCCGTCCATGACCAGGTCGGGGCCGGGCTGGATGTGGTCACGGACGGCGAGCAGACGCGGCTGGACTTCAACCTGTCGTTCTATGGCCATCTCGCGGGCCTCGCCATCGAGTCCGCGCCCGGCCGCAGGTGGGGGCCACCCGCGCACGACCAACGCGGACGCCATGCCATCGTGGGCCCGGTCACCGCGCCTCGCGGGCTGGGGGTAGTGGCCGAGTTCGAGCGGTTGCAGCGGGTGGTCGCGGCGTCGCATTCCGGCGCGACCATCACCTTGAAGGCCTCGGTTCCCGGACCGTACACGCTGAGCGGGCGCATCGTGCCGAGCCCCGCCCATGGCTATGCGGACCGATGGGCGGTGACGGAGGCGTTGCTGCCGCTGGTGCGGTCCGAGCTGGAGCAGTTGGTGGCGGCCGGGTGCAAGGAAGTCTCGGTCGATGAACCCAGCATGAGCTGCTATGCGCACCGGGAGGACCCGCGCCGGTTTGTGGACATCTTCAACCGCACCGTGGAAACCGTCCGCGGCAAGGCCCGCCTTGGCACCCACCTTTGCTTCGGCAACTACAAGGCCCGGGCCGTCGGGCCGCGCCGGCTGGGCCCGATGTTCCCGGCATTCCTTGATTTCGCCTGCGACGAGATGCACGTGGAGATGGCAAGCCGGGAGTTTTCGGAGCTGGAGATGATCGGGGAGATCGGGCGCCGCATGGACGTGGCGGTGGGCGTGGTGGACGTGAAGAGCTACTACATCGAGACGCCCGAGGACGTGGAACGGCGCATCCGGCTTTGCCTTGGGCATGTCGGGCCAGCGCGGTTGGTGGTCGCGCCGGATTGTGGGCTGAGCCAGACGGCCCGATGGGCGGCCCGCAAAAAGCTGGCTGCGATGGTGGAGGGCGCGCGCAAGGTCCGCCGGGGCCTTTGAACCCGCCGCGCAACGGAAGCGCGCGTCCCCGGCAGTCGCCCCCATCCCCGCGCAAGGAGGAGGGAATCTCTCGATCCCCAGCCCGGTGAGCGGCCACAGGCTTCGTGCCCACACGCCGTCGTAGCGGATGGGCAACCGCGGCATGAGCTCGGGCGGGCTCATCCAACGACACCTCCGCGTCCATCTGCCATCAAGCCTGAGGCTTTGCAGCGTGTCGCCGGTGGTCGAGGAGCGAAGCCGTGAACCCAAGAACTTCTTGCGCGGGGATCAGGGGTCGATGAAACGCTTTGACCGGGCTTGGCGGGTTTCCATAGGGTTCGCACGAAATTTGTCTTCATGAGCACGATGTACGTTCCCCTGATTAGTTCTGGCGTGGCTGGCCCGCTGGGCGTCCTTCACCTCCCCCGGCTTTGGCTGAAGGCGTCGCTGGAGGCGGCCGGAAAGATCGCGGCGGGCTACCCCGGCATCGGGCAGGGCTACGACATGATGGTGATCACCGGCCTTGGCCTGAACGCCGACGAGGTCCGCAAGTTCATCACGGAGTCGAAGCCGACCTATCCGCAGTTCGAGGCATGGATCAAGCGCCAGCCCGGCGTGAACCTCACACGCGCCAACATTCACAAGCTCAACCTGTCCATCGCGGGCTACATCCACACCGACGACGTCCGCAAGGGCATCCTCGCGGCGAACAACCTGCCCGACGACGGCTCGGTGCTCCCCGACGCCATCAACCTGAACAACCTCGACGACTGGAACGAGTTCCATGCCGCCGTGTTGAAGGGCTAGCGAACTTCCTTCGGGCACGCCCGCAAGGCGCGCCGGACATGGCCAAGATGAAACAGGCGCCCCCCTTGCCGCGAGCGCCTGTTTCGCCAAGACGGTCCAGCATGGGCTGGCATGACCGTGTCTGGTGGTGTCTGGATAAACGGGGCGAACTTCAGTCCGGCAGCAGGGGCAGCATCCGATCCATCGCACGAGTCACGGCGTCATCGCGCTCAGGACCGTGTCCCGGATGACATCAAAGGTTTTTTGGACACCCCAAAACGCAAGGGGGTGTGGGGACCGGTCCAGCCCGTAGCTGGAGCCCTGAATCCCCGCGTAAGAAGCTTTTCGGCTCACGGCTCCGGCCATGGACGCGGATGGAGTGGCCAACGGATGGATCCCAAGGACCCCATCCGTTCACCCTCTCCGAAAAGCCCGGGCATCCCCATGCAGGGG
>CAIYFP010000142.1 GCA_903925515.1 uncultured Verrucomicrobiota bacterium | reverse complement strand
GCCGGAGCGGCGGTCGGGCCGGCCGTTTGCCATGCCCGAGTAGGTCATGTCATAGCGCTGGACAGGAAGGGTGTACGGGGTCGGCCGTTCGATGGGGATGTCCAGGCCTCGCTTCTGCCGGATGTTCCAGCCTTGGCCCGTCAGGCAGTACTCCGGCCGATGGATGCTGGTCCGGTCGGCGCCCATCAAGACGACGGACGCCTGGATGCGGGGCTGGCCCGAGTTGGGGATGTAGGTGCGCCGTGCGTAAACCGTGTCTGGCGGGAGGTAGTCCAGCTCCATGCGCGGGATCGCCTCGGCGGTCGCGGCATGGCCATCGACCCTCAGCGGGAGGGCGACCGAGTTGGTGCGGGCGACGCGTGCCTCCTCGTCGAGCACGGGCAGGTTGGACATCCTGACCCCGGGCGTTCCGAGGCGGACGGCGGAGCGGAGCTTGTGAAGTCCGGCCGCGCCGAGCCCGATGAGGAGCAGGGCCATGACGAACGGGGCGTGTGCGTGGGTCTTCATGTTCGCGGCGCCTCCGTGGTGCCCGTCGCCGCCGCGGGCGGGGCGCCGTGGCCTTGCTCGGGTTCGCGGAGGATTCTCCCGATGGCAAAAACCCCGGCCAACGCGACCATGAACGTGATGAACCCGGCCTTCGTCTCCACCTTGCTCGCGGCGTCCTGTCCCCAGATGTCCGCCACCGCGAAGGTGAGCGTCAGGCGCACGATGTTGCCGAGGAGCGCCAGCGGCGCCGAGCAAAGGACCAGCAGCAGGCGTCGAGCGGGAGTTCGGAGGTTCAGCCATGCGAAGGCGATCGTCAGCAGCGTCACAATGGTGAGGCTCCGGATGCCGGAGCAGGCCGGGGCCACGTCGAAAAGGAACCCCGCCCTTCCCTCCATGGCGCCCGGCCGCGGCGGCACGGCGGCGAACTCCACGGAGGTTCCAACGCGGTTGAGGGGTATGGAGAGGATTCCCTTGCAGATGGCCGTGGACACCATCGTGGAGAGAAGCCTCAGCCGGAAGGTGAGCCCGTCGAGGTACACCGAGATGGGGATGGCAAAGCCGAGCAGGAAGTACGGGAAGAAGACCGCCTTGAGCCACCCCGCGCCCCATGCGATGCCCATGATGGCGTACAACCCCAGCAGGAACGCCACGATCGACACGCGCGTCTGCTGGATGAGGAACCCCGCACCGTGCAGCAGGATCGCGAACGCCAGCAGGGCGAGCCCGGCCGGCCATGGCCTCTTGGTCGCCTCCGTCAGCTCCTGCCGCCGCACCAAGGCCAGCACCAGCACCAGCCACGGCACGAACCGGCCGAACGCGTCGTCCGAGTCCGTCCTTTCCGCGCTCGTGTGAAGCGCGTCCAGCCACACGAAGATCGACGGCGTGTCCACGTAGCCGAGCACCGAGTTGCCAAGGAAGTGGAACAGGCAAACCCATGCGAATGCCACGACCGCGAACGCGGCCTTGCACGGCAGGCTAGCCCAAAGCTGTCTCAAATCGCCCAGCATGAACAATGACCCGCACAGCCTGTCCGCCGGGGGCATGGCCTGTCTAGCGGCGGCCCGAGGAATGTTCGCAGACCTCCTCCCGCCCTGTTCCGCCTCAACGGGGGCGCTGGACGCCATTGGTCCAGTTCTTGTGCCATGTCAGGCCCCACAACGCCTCGTTCCGCACCAGCTCCGAATGGCCGTCCGTGAACACGAGGTTGATCGATGCCGGCAATGGGTCCGTCCGGGCCAGCGTCTTGGGCACCCCGTTCAACCCGGAGCCATGCCGGGCGAGGACGACGCGCGCCATGCCCGCGTTCAGGCCCGCATCGCCTTCCCGGAGGTTGGTCGCGGGGCGGTCCTGCGGCTGCGGCCATGCGTCCACCCACATGCCGTCGCAGAAAACCGGCGTCGTGGTGGGCGCCACGATGTCCGCCTCCGCGCGGAACGCATTGGCCACGCGCGGGAACAACCCCGAGCCGTCCGGCCAGTCCCCGGCATACATCCAGCCATTCAGCGCATAGCTGCCCGTCCACCGCGGCTCCCTCGACCCCGGCCGCGTCTCCGAGCCCCAAACCCACGCCGTGTTGGCCGACCCGGACGGCTTCTTGGCGTTGTAGGGTGCGTTGGGACATGTGCGCACGGCGTCCACCGACGAGTAAAGCTGCACCAGTCCCCGCATCCACAGGTCCCCGCTGAGCGTGTACGGGAGGATCCTGCCCGTGTCGTTCACGTACATGAAGTTGGCCAGCCCGAGCTGCTTCAGGTTGCTCCCGCACTTCATCGACATCGCCTTGCCTTTGGCGCGGCCCAGCGCCGGCAACAGCATCCCCGCAAGGATCGCGATGATCGCGATCACCACCAGCAACTCGATCAACGTGAAGCCGTTCGGACCACGCAACATGACTGCACCGACGCCATGCCTTCGGCGGGGGGATTTCATGCTGCCTTCGCTACGGATTCCTGCCCGGTTCAACAAGGAAAAACACGGCGATCCTCCTTCCCGCTTCAGCCGCCGCGCTCGCCCGCGTTCAACACCGCCGCCTCGCTCCGCGCGACGCCCGACCCGTTGGAAACCACGCACCGATAACGGCTCCCCGTGTCCCACAGCGTGACCGGTGGGGTCGTGTGCTCGCGCGACGTGGCGCCCGGGATGTCCCTGCGGTTCTTCTGCCATTGGTAACGCATGCCCGTTCCCTTCGCGGCGACGGTGAACGTCGCCGTGCCGCCCATGGCAACGGTCGCG
>CAIYFP010000141.1 GCA_903925515.1 uncultured Verrucomicrobiota bacterium | reverse complement strand
GGGTGGAGCTGAGGCGGTCAAAGTCGCGTCCGATGAACCAGAAGGAGGCGTCGCCGACGCGGACGTCTTGGGCACGGAAAGGGAAGCGTGGGGCGACGTCGAACTGGGGGAGGAGGCCTTGGGTATCGAGGTTGGTGATGACGAAGGCGGCGTATCGAGCGGCGCCGTGGATGGCTTGGTCGGCCTCGAGGGCGGCGGCACGGTGGTCGGAGGCGCGGAGGTTGAGGGAGGCGGACTGGCCGAAGTAGAGGCCGAGGGCGACGAGGCCGAGGGCGACCCAGAGGACGATGACGAGGGTGGAGGCGTGTTGATGGCGTGCGTGGCGGGGCTTCATGGGGTGGCTCCGCTGGTGGTGGACGTGGTGTTGGTGGGCGGGGTGGGGAAGATGGGGATGACGAGTTGGTAGGGGAGGCGGAGGAGGTTGGCGAGGTTGCCCTTGGCGAGGTCTGCGGGGTCGATGTCGTTGACGACGAGGTCGATTCGCACGGCGCGGGGCATGGAGACGACCTCGTTGGTCCCGCCCCATGCGATGCGCCACGAGGAGCCGTCGAAGAAGGAGAGCTGGAAGGACTCGACGTTGGGCAGGAGAAGTTGGTCGTCGAAGGTTTCGGCGAGGACGGGGAGGAGGTTGCGGGTGACGACGCGGTGGAGGTTGCGTCCGGCGACGGGTGTGGAGTTGGTGGGGAGCCGTAGGACGTACCCGACCTTTTGGAGGTCGCCCCAGCGTGCGGAGTCGGAGGGGATGCCGGAGGTGGTGAAGAGCTGCATGCCGGTGCCGGCGGGGTCATTGATGCCGGTGATGCCGCCGTACACGAGTGCCCCGGCCATGGGGTTGGGGGAGTCGGTGGCTGGCACGGCCATGTTGGCGAAGTCGTGACGAAGGGTGGCGAGAGCTTGCTGGAGTGCGTCGGAGGCGTCGGTGCGGCGTTCGGCTTTGTTGCGAAGGCGGAGGGCGGCGAAGAGGACGGCGACGGTGGCGGAGATGATGATGGCGGAGAGGGTGATGGCGAGGAGGAGCTCGATGAGGGTGAACGCGGCGGGCGAGGCGAGCCGTGCAGGGCTGGGGACGCAGGCGTGCCGCGGGGCCGGGTTGGTGGCGCGCATCGTCATGGCTGGGCGGAGTCCACGAGGGTGGCGGCGAGGGCGACGTGTTCGTTGCCTTGGACGGAGTAGGTGACCCGAACGGAGACTTCGCGGAGGGACGCGCGTTCCCAGGTCGTGGTTTGGGAGCGCCATGAGAAGGAGTGGCGACCCTCCTGGACGATGCCTGAGGAGGCCATGTTCCAGCGGCCGGTGGCGACGAGCTCGTTGAGGATGCGGTCGGCAACATGGGATGCGACGAGGCGACGGTCGGCGACCTGTGCCGCGAGGTTGGCGACGCGGACGCCATGAACGGCGACGGGGATGACGACGGCGACGAAGGCGAGAGAGGCAAGGGTTTCGGCGAGGGTAAACGCGCCGGGGGCCTTGGGGTGGCTAGCGCGCGGGGATGGCGAGCGGGTTGGTTTGCACCTCATAGCGCGTGCGCTGGAAGTTTTGGGAGACGTACACCTCGTCGTCGGGCCCGACGGGGTGGCGTTCGTTGGGGTCGGGTTGGTGGCGGAACCAGAGGCCCCATGGGGAGGTTTCGTCGATGGCGCCGTCCGGGGTGAAGCGGAAGGTGACGCGGCGTCCCTGCGAGGAGGCGCCTTGGCCGGCGGCCCAGCGGAATTGAAGGGCGAAGGTGTTGCCTGACATGGAGGCCCACGAGCGCGGGTCGGCCTCGACTTGGACCTCGGGGGAGAGGGGATAGGCGAGGGCGGGGTTGCCGGAGGAGGAGGAGGGTAGGGGGCTTGGGTTGGAGGATGGGGAGGAGAGAGAAGGTGTTTGGGAGGGGTCTAGGGAGAACTCGGGCACGATGCCATACATGCGGAGGTCGGGATCGATCCAGAGGCGGATGGGGATTCCCTCGTGGGCGGCGCGGGCCTGGGCCATGCGGGACAGGGAGATGAAGCGGCGGACCTCGTAGCCTAGGGAACGCCCGCGAAGGAAGGGCCCCAGCGAGGGCGAGACGATGGCCATGACGACCGTCAGGAGCGCCATGACCAAGAGCAGCTCGATGAGGGTGAAGGCGCGTGCCCCGGCGCGGGCTGGGATGGGGGCGATGGAGTTCAAGGGGCGCGCCGGTACTGGGGAATGGCGAACTGGCGGGTTCTACTTCTTCTTCCAATTGGTGACGTCGTCCTCGGAGCCGGCGCGGCCATCGGGTCCCATGGAATACAGGTCATAGGAGGAGGGGTTGTTCTTGCCGGGGCACTCATAGACGTACTCGTTCTGCCATGGGTCCTTGGGGATCTCGTTCTTCATGTAGGGGCCGCGCCAGTTCTGGGCGTCGCGCGGGGCGTTGACGAGGTCGGAGAGCCCGCTGCGGCCCTTGGGATAGCGGCCGACATCGACCTCGAAGGCGTCGAGGGCGGTTCCGAAGGTGGCGATCTGGGATTCGGCGGCGGTGATGCGGGCCTGCTCGGTGCGGCCGGAGAACTTGGGGACGACGATGGCGGCGAGGATGCCGAGGATGACCAGGACGAGCAGAAGCTCGATGAGGGTGAAGCCGTCGCGGCGTGCGTGGCGGCGGGGGAGGGGACGTGATGCGGGGTTCGTGATGTTCATGGGTAAAGCCTTGCCTACTTGATGTGGTCTTGCAGCGAAAAGATGGGGATGACCATGCCGATGAAGATGAAGCCGATGAAGCCTGCGATGAGGAAGAGCATGAGGGGCTCGGCGAGCGCGACGGCGGTGCGGAGCTGACGGTCGAGGTCGCCCTCGGTGACGTTGGCGATGCGGACGAGTTCTTGGTCGAGCCTGCCGGATTCCTCGGCGACGGAGATCATCTCGAGGGTGGAGCCGGAGAAGAGGGTGCGGCAATCGCCGAGGCTGGGGCCGAGCTGCTTGCCTTCCTTGACGCGTTCGATCGAGTTGGCGACGGCATCGACAAGGATTTGGTTGCCGATGGAGCGGCGGGCGACGTTGAGGGCGTTGACGAGCGGGACGCCGGCGCCGAGCAGGGTGCCGAGCATGCGGCAGAAGCGGGACATGGAGAACTGGGCGACGAGGGGGCCAACGACGGGGGCCTTGAGGATGAAGCCTTCCCAGACGCGGCGGCCGGCCTCGGAAACGAGCCAGGTGCGAAGCGAGTAGCCACCAACGCCGATGGCCATGAGGAGGAGGATTCCCCACGTGCGAAGGACCTCGCTGGTGCCGACGATGATCTGGGTGATGAGGGGGAGCTCGGCTCCGAAGCCGGAGAAGATCCCTTGGAATCGGGGGATGAAGAAGACGAGGAGGAAGACGAGGACGCCGATGGCGAGGACGAGGAGGATGACGGGGTAGAGGAGGGCGGTCATGACCTTGCCGCGCATCTCCTTCTCGCGTGCCTGGAAGTCGGCGATCTGGCCGAGGACGACGTCGAGGAACCCGCCGGTCTCCCCGGCCTCGACCATGGCGACATAGACTCGGGGGAAGGTCTTGGGGGAGCGTCCCATGGCGTCGGCGAGGGGGAGGCCATCGACGACGAGGTCATGGACTTGCTTCCACTGGGCGCTGGCGGCGGGGGAGGCGGCCTCGCGGGTGAGGATGACGAGGGCGCGGCTGAGGGGGACCCCGGCGGCGAGGAGGCTGGAGAGGAGGCGGGTGAAGTTCTCGAGGATGCGGGGGGTGATGCGATCGCCGCCCAGGGAGAGCTTGAGTCCGCCGGGCTGGGCGGGTGCCTCGGGGTTGTCCGGCTTGGCGACGGGCTTGGGAGGGGAGGTGGGGCGCGAGGCGGTGCGCGATGGCGGGCGGACGGCGACCCGAGCGGTGGCTGATGACGCCGGGCGGCGAGGGGCTTGCCGGGAGGCATCGGCGGCGTGGGGTGTGACTGCGGGTGCGACGGCGCGGGGTGGCGAGGCGGGTGCGGCGGGGGCGGCGGCACCGTCGGTGAGCTTCACGGGCCTGAGGCCCTTGGCGGCGATGAGGCGGAGGGCCTCCCGTCGGTCTGGGGCGTCGAGTTGTCCCTCGGCCACGGCCCCGTTGGCTTGCAATGCGCGGTAATGGAACGAGGCCATGGGGCGTCAGGAGGGGGAGTGGGCGTCGCCGGGGTGGGTGGATGCGGCGACGATCTCGGCGGCCTTGGCCTTGGGTTGGGATTGCGGGTCCTCCTCCTCTGCGGACTGGTCCTTGGTGACGCGGAGGACTTCCTCGGGGGTGGTGATGCCCTCGGCGACGAGGCGCCAGCCGTCCTCGGAGAGGGAACGCATGCCATGGCGGCGAGCGGCGTCGCGGATTTCGCCGGAGGATGCGTTCTTGAGGATGAGGCGTCGGATTTCCTGGGTGGTGTCCATCCACTCGAAGATGGCGCGGCGGCCGTGGTAGCCGGTCTGGCGGCATTCACGGCAGCCGACGGCCTTGAAGAGGGGCTGGGAAGCGGGGAGGCGGAGCTCGGATTTGAGGGCGAGGGCGGTGGGGGACTCGTCGGGTTGCTTGCAGTGGCGGCAGAGGACGCGGACGAGGCACTGGGCGAGGACGGCCTCGAGGGAGGAGGCGACGAGGTAAGGTTCGACGCCCATGTCCACGAGGCGGGTGAGGGCACCTGGGGCGTCGTTGGTGTGGAGGGTGGAGAAGACGAGGTGACCGGTGAGGGAGGCCTGGACGGCGATCTGGGCGGTTTCCTGGTCGCGGATCTCGCCGATGAGGAGGACGTCGGGATCGTGGCGGAGGATGGCGCGAAGGCCGCGGGCGAAGGAGAGGCCGGACTTTTCGGAGACCTGGATTTGGTTCACGCCCTTGAGCTGGTACTCGATGGGGTCCTCGATGGTGATGATCTTGGTGTCGGCGTCATTGATGGCATTGAGGGCGGTGTAGAGGGTGGATGTCTTGCCGGAGCCTGTGGGGCCGGTGACGAGGATGATGCCGTGAGGGAGAGCGAGGACGCGGCGGAAGCTCTTGAGGTCGCGCTCGGCAAGGCCGAGGTCGCCCATGCCGCGGAGGGTCGAATTCTGGCGGAGGAGTCGCATGACGACGGCCTCGCCGTGGAGCATGGGGATGACGGAGACGCGGATGTCCACCTCGGCGTCGTCGATGCGGATCTTGATGCGGCCGTCCTGGGGAAGGCGTTTCTCGGCGATGTTGAGGTGGGAGAGGATCTTGACGCGGGAGACGATGGCGGGCTGGAAGCGCTTGATTTGGGCGGGGACGGGGACCTCCTGGAGGACGCCGTCGATGCGGTAGCGGATGCGGAGCTCGGTCTCGAAGGGTTCGAGGTGGATGTCGGATGCCCGGAGCTCGATGGCGTCGCGCAGGACCTGGTTGACGAACCGGATGATGGAGGCGTCCTCGGCGGCGTTGTCGAGGTCGGTGTCGCCGACGCCCTCGTCGTCCACGACCTGGAGGCCTGATTCCTCCTCAAGGGTGCCGAGGGTGTCGGCGCCGACGCCGAGATGCTTCTTGAGCTCGCGTTGGAGGGCGTCGCGAGGGGCGAGGACGGCCTGGAGGCGGAGACCGGTGAGGGAGCGGAGGGCGTCGAGGCCTTGGGTCGCGAAGAGCCTTGCGGTGGCGACCTCAACATGGCCGTGGGTCTGGCGCAGGGGGAGGAGTTCCTCGCGGAGGAGGATGCGGGCGGGGAAGGCGGCGAGGAGATCCTTTTCCGGGGCGATGGCGTCGAGGGGGTTGAAGGCGACGGCGTACTCGGAGGCGAGCCAGCGGAGGATGTCGGGCTCGGACGTCTCGGGGAGGGGGCTTGCGGTGCTGAACTGGGCGGCGTCGGCGGCCGACAACTGCCGTTCGGCGACCATTCGGCCGAGGAGGGCTTCGAGGGGGTTGTCGGCGGGCATCTTGGGAAGGGAATGGGGGCGCCGAGGCGCCCCCGAGCCTTGATGTCTTGGGGAAGGGGTGTGGCTACTTGAGCAGGCCCATGAGGACGGCCTGGGCCTCCTGCTTGGCGGAGAGGACCTCGCGAAGCTCGTCCTGGGCCTTGGTCAGGTTGGCCTCCTTGGCCTTCAGGGCATCACGGTACTTGGCGAGCTTGGACTTGATTTCGTCGGAGGAGGCGTTGGCATCGATGGCCTTCTGGAGGGCTTCCTGCTCGGGCATGGCCTCGCCGCCGCCGGGGCCACCGGGGCCGCGTCCGCCGCGGCCGCCGAACATCATGCCCATGCCGCGCATCATGGATTCACGGCGGGCGTCGTTGACCTTCTCGATGCGTTCGGAGATGAGCTTCCACTCGGCGTCGTCCTTGACGGCGAACTGCTCGCGCATGCGTTCCATCATGCGTTGGCGCATCTGGGCCGGGTCCCAGTTGCCGCCGCCGGGCCCGCCGGGGCCGCCGCCTTGCCCGCCGCGGTTGCGTCGTCCGCCGCCGCCGCCTTGATTGTCGGCGTTGCCGTCCTGGGCGAGGAGGTGGGTGGAGACGAGAAGGCCCATGAGGGCCACGGTTGCGATGCGGTTGAGTGTTTTCATGTAGGAATCCTTGGAGACGGATGACGGACGTTGAACTGCTTGAAGGGACCAGACCTACGGGGGCGCGGGCGGGTTACATGCTTTTGCGGGCGCAGGAAAAAGCGAGGTTTTGGCGCGGGAGGGAAAACGAGGCTTTCGCGACGGGGCGGGATGGGGCAAGAGAGGGGCGGCATGGATGCGTTGCTAAAGCTGGTGCGAGAGGATGCGTCGTTGACGCCGCTGCAACTGGCGGGGTTGCTCGGGGTGAGCGAGGGGGAGGTGGAGGCTCGGCTGCGTGCGTTCCGCGAGGCGGGCGTGTTGCTGGGCGTGCGTGCGGTCCTGAACGAGGAGAAGGCGGGGCGAGACATCGTGCGGGCCTTGATTGAGGTGCGAATCACGCCGGAGCGAGGCGGGGGTTTTGACAAGCTGGCGGAGCGGATCGCGAGGCATGACGAGGTGCGCTCGTGCCACTTGATGTCGGGCGGGTACGACCTGTTGGTGGAAGTGGAGGGCAGAAGCCTCCGGGAGGTGGCGGCGTTCGTGTCGGAGAAGCTTTCGACCTTGCAGGGGGTGCTTTCGACGGCGACGCACTTTGTGCTGAGGGCTTACAAGGAGCAGGGCGTGTTGATGGGGCGAGTGGCGGAGGACGAGCGATTGGCGGTTGCGCCGTGAGGGTGGCGTTGGGCGGGCGAGGGGACTGGGGCGAGTGCAGGGCTTGATGCCATCGTTGGGGAGGGCGGCGCGGGGATTGTCCGCGTTGTTCTGGGGTTTGCCGATGGCGCTGCTTGCTTGCGTTCGGACGGCGATGGGGGATGGGAGGATGGCTGGGACTGGGGATGGAGACGATGCAGGCGTGTCTTCCGGCGGGTGCGACGGTGGGGTTGCTGATTTACGGGCTGGGGCTGCTGGGGCGTTTCCAGCCCCAGGAGCGGGTTTGGACCGGGGCGCTGGACCGGGCGAGGGTGTTGGGGATGCTGGTGCTGGGGTTGGTGCCATTTCTCTACTGGTGGAGCGTGAGACCGACTGAGCCCTTGTTCGTGGAGAGCCTGCTTTTGCTGGTTTTCGGGGGGATTGCATTCCTGATGGCGTTGAACCGGGTGCTGCTAAGGCTGGCGGCCATGTTGCCGGACATGGTGTTGCGAGCGGACACAAGGTTGTTCAGCCGGGTGAACGGGTTCCTGATTGGCATGCTGGGGGCTCTGGTGGGATTGGAGGCCATGGCGGTGCAGAGGCCGGGCTGGGTGCCGGCGTACATGATGGCGCTGCTCGGGGAGCTTGGGGAGTCGAGGAATTGGTTGTTCGTGATGCTGGCGCTGGTACCTCTGGCCCTGACGATGACCCTGCTGTGGAAGGCGAAGGAATCGATCCACGACAGCGTGTTCGGCGAGGGATAGCGGCGGGCTGAAGGTGAGTCGCTGGAGGCGGGCTCGTGTCGAGTCAGATCCATGGTTGGTGTTTCGCCGCGGGAGGTTTTTGCATCCAACGAGCCAGGACGTGGGACGCGAATGGGGCCGCGGCCCGTGGATTTGCCCCATGAAAGCCCCCGGGCTTCGTGGTTTGTCCGTCCCAGACCGCTGCGGGTCTGCTCGTCTCTCGCGCCTCGTGGGACACGAAAATCCCTCGCGGCGAAACACCAGCCATTTGTGAGACACGACACTAGGCCAAGATGTCCTTGATGACCTCGCCATGGATGTCGGTGAGGCGGTAGTCGCGGCCTTGGAAGCGGTAGGTCAGGCGGAGGTGGTCGATTCCGAAGAGGTGAAGGATGGTGGCGTGAAGGTCGTGGACATGAACGCGCTTGCTGACGGCATGGAAGCCGAAGTCGTCGGTTCCACCGTGGACGATGCCCGCCTTGATGCCGCCGCCGGCCATCCAGACGGTGTAGCCATGGGGGTGGTGGTCGCGGCCGATTTGGTCGGGGCTGAGTGCGCCCTGCATCATGGGGGTACGTCCGAACTCGCCGCCCCAGAGGACGAGTGTTTCGTCGAGCAGGCCGCGTTCCTTGAGGTCCTTGACGAGCGCGGCGGCAGGCTGGTCGGTTTCGAGGCAGCGTTTCTTGAGGTCGAAGACGAGGTTGCCGTCCGGGCCGCCGTGGTGGTCCCAGCCGCGGTGGTAAAGCTGGACGAAGCGGACGCCGCGTTCGACGAGGCGGCGAGCGAGGAGGCAGTTGTTGGCGAAGGAAGCGCGGCCGGGGGTGGTGGCGTAGGCGGCGTGGGTCTTCGGGGATTCGGCGGAGATGTCCATGACCTCGGGCACGCTGGTTTGCATGCGGTAGGCCATTTCGTAGGCGTTGATTCGGGTTTCGATCTCGGGGTCGCGGAGGATGTCGTGGCGTACGCGGTTGAGGTCGCGGATGACGTCGAGGGACTGGCGGCGTCGGGTATTGCCCATGCCGGGAGGATTGCCGACGAAGAGGACGGGGTCGCCTTGGGAGCGGAGGGTGACGCCTTGGTGAGAGGTCGGGAGGAAGCCGGAACCCCATGAGGCGTTGGTGAGGGGCTGGCCGGCGCCGGTCATGAGGACGACAAAGGCCGGCAGGTCCTTGCTGACGCTGCCGAGGCCGTAGCTGAACCATGAGCCGATGGCAGGCCTGCCGGCGAGCTGGGCGCCGGTGTTCATGAAGAGGGTGGCGGGGTCGTGGTTGAAGGCCTCCGAGTAGAAGCCCTGAACGAAGCAGACGTCGTCCACGATCGTGGCGAGGTGAGGGAGCAGATCCGAGAGCCATGCGCCGGAGTTGCCGTGGCGGGCGAACGGGTAGGGGGAGGCGAGGAGTCGCGCGTTCTTGCTGATCTGGGCGAGGCGGACGTTTCGGACGAGCTCCTCGGGGACTTGCTGGCCATTGCGCTTCTGGAGCTCGGGCTTGGGATCGAAGAGGTCGAGGTGGGAGGGGCCGCCGGACTGGAAGAGGTAGATGATGTTCTTGGCCTTGGGCGCGAAGTGTGTGGGCGGGAGGGCGGGGGCCGTGCTGGATGCTGTGGGGGCGGCGAGGAGGCGCTCGTCGAGGAGCGATGCGAGGGCGATGGAGCCCATGCCGGTGCCGCAGTTGCGGAGGAAGCGACGCCTTGTGAGGGACTGGAGGAGCCGGGTGTCCATGGGGAGTCGTGGGATATCGGCCTCAGAAGACTCGCGCCCACAGCAGCTTGAGGTAGCGGCTTTCGGGGCAGTTCGACAGGACGGGATGATCCTCGCCCGCGCCGGTACGGTTGAGGAACTGGAGCTTGCGTCCGACACGATGGGCGGCGCGGACGACGAGTCTTTCGAAGTCCTCGGCGGACACGCGGCCCGAGCAGGAGCAGGTGAGGAGGAGGCCACCCGGGGCGGTGATGACGATGCCGAGGCTGTTGAGGTCCTCGTAGCGGGTGATGCCCTCGGCCTGCTCGGCCTCGTCCCTGCCATCAACGAGCTTGGGCGGGTCGAGGATGACGACGTCGAAGGACTTGCTGTCCTTCCGCATCTGGCGTGCGTAGGCGAAGGCGTCGCAATGGACCCACTCGACACGGGCCATGTTGAGGTTGGCATTGCGACGAGCCTGGGCGATGGCGTCCTCGTCGAGGTCCACGGCGGTGACGGACTCGGCGTTGCCTTGGAGCTTGGCGGAGAGGGCAAAGCCGCCGGTGTAGCAGCAGAGGTCGAGGACGCGCTTGCCTGCGGTCCAGCGGGCGAGACGGCGTCGGTTTTCGCGTTGGTCGCAGAAGAAGCCGGTCTTGTGGCCGGTTGCGAAATCCACCTCGTAACGGATGCCGTGCTCGCGGAACTTGACGGAGCGGACGGGGTCCGATGAGTGGTCGGCGACGCGGATGCCTTCCTGGCGAGCGATGGCGGGATCGACCTCGATGCGCGTGCGTTGGGTGCCGAGGCGTTCGTGAAGGCGCGCGAGCATTGGGGCGAGGCGCTGCCAGATGCCGAGGCTGTGGACTTGGACGGAAAGAACGTCGGCGAACTTGTCCACGATCAATCCGCCGAGGCCATCGCCGTCGGAGTGGACGACCCGGAAGGCATCGGCGTGGGCGGGAAGGTTGAGGGGGCCAAGGCGGAGGTCGATGGCGCGGTCCAGCAACTGGAGTAGCAGGGAGTCAGCGACGGGCGAGTCGCCGTGATGGACCATGCGGAGGGGGACGCGGGCGGTGGGGTGAAAGACGCCGTTCCCGAACATGCGGCCGTTGCGGTCATAGACGTCCACCCATGCGCCGGGGCATATGCCGCGGGAGGCGTCGCCGATCATGGCGGGGTAGATGGAGGGATGGTAGCTGAAGGTGCGCAACTGGACCCATGGTTCTGGCCATGATGGCGAGGGAGGGGCGGCGGGGGGGGCTGCGGTGGCACGCTCTTGCACGGGGAAGGCGTATCCTGCCGGCGTGTTGGGCTCAAGCGTGAGTCACATTCCGCCCCAGTAGCCCAGCTCGCGAAGGCTGACGTAGTCGCGGGGGCGTTCCTTGGAGCGACGGCCGAGGATGAGATGGTCGAGGAGCTCGATCTTGAGGAGGTTTCCGGCGCGGATGAGGTCGCGGGTGACGCGAATGTCGGCCTCGGAAGGGCTGGGATCTCCAGAGGGGTGGTTGTGGGCGAGGATGATGGCATGGGCACCCGCGACGATCGCGGGACGGAAGACCTCGCGCGCATGGACGAGGATTTGGTCGAGGAGTCCCTCGGCGACGGTCTCGACGCGGAGGAGGCGGCGGCGGGTGTTGACGAGGAGGACTTGGAGGCGTTCCACGGGGGCGGCGATGGCGTCGTCGCGGAGGATGGCGGCGACGGCCTCGGGGTGGTCGAGGACCGGGGATTCCTGGCGAAGCTCCTCGGACAGGCGCTTGGCGAGGGCGAAGGCGGACTTGAGGGCGAGGGCCTTGTCCCGGCCGATGCCCGGCATGCGGAGTTGCTCCCATGGGGCGCGGGCGACGGACTCAAGGTTGCCGAAGCGATGCAGCAGGGATTCGGCTACGGCGAGGGCGGAGGATCCGCGGACGCCGGTGCGGAGCAGAATGGCGATGAGCTCGGCGGTGCGGAGGGAATCGGGGCCTCGCTGGGCGAGCCTTTCGCGAGGGCGGTCGGCAAGTTGGAGGTCATGGATGCGTTGATGGGTTTGCATGAGCCGACCAGACGTCGATTGCGCCGTTGCGGCGGTCAAGGATGGGGCGAAGAGGGGTGGGGTTGCAGGAGGCAGGACTTTGGCTAAGAGTTGGGGGTGCTCGGGAGGAGCGTCCCGGGCGTTTCAAGAACAACAATCAGGAGAAGATGATGCTGGGCCTATTTGCCATCGATCCGTATTTCTGGGTGACCATTCCGGGCGTGCTGCTGGCGATGTGGGCCCAGTACCGGCTGAGCTCCATGTACGGCCGGTATTCGAGGGTTGCGGCGGGACGGGGCCTGACGGGACAGCAAGCGGCTCGGTACATCCTCGACAGGAACGGGCTGACGGACGTGGAGGTGCACGAGGTTCATGGGCATTTGTCGGACCACTACGACCCGTCGAAGCGGGCCGTTTTCCTGTCCTCGGACAATTATCACCATCCGTCCTTGTCTGCCGTGGGGGTGGCAGCGCACGAGGTGGGGCATGCGATCCAGCATGCGACCCAGTACTCGATGCTAGGCCTGAGGATGTCGCTGGTAGGGGTGACGAACTTTGCGAGCAAGACGGCGTGGTTTGCGATCCTTGGCGGGATGATCCTGTCCAGCATGTCGCCGCGGAGCGGCACGGGGCGGTTCTTGTTGCTTGCCGGAATCCTCTTGTTTTCGGCGACGGTGTTTTTCCAGGTCATCACGTTGCCGGTCGAGTACGACGCGAGCCGTCGTGCGAAGGCGGAGTTGCTGAGGCTTGGGCTGGTAACACCGGACGAACGTGGCGGGGTGGACAAGGTGTTGTCGGCGGCGGCGTTGACGTACGTGGCGGGGATGGTGGCGGCGATGCTGGAGCTGCTGCGATTGATCCTGATCTTCAGGGGCGGTTCGCGGTCGGACGACGAGTAGGCCGCGTCGGCAGGCGCGTGGGAGGTTGGTGCCGGGCTTGAGCATCGGGCTCGTTCGGATTTGGGGCTGTTCCCGGACGGCGAGGTGTCCGTAGGGTGGAGTCGAGCGATGAAGATTCCGACGGAACCGTTTGTGGATGGCGCGTGGCGTGCAGCGGGTGGGACTTGCCGGACCCGCTTGGTCAACCCTGCGACGGAAGACGTGCTTGCAGAAGTGGGCGCGGCGACCGTTGGGGACGTGGACGGTGCGGTGGCATCGGCGCATCGGGCATGGGAGGCGGGCTGGCGCGATCTTGCGCCCGGGAAGCGGGCGGAGGTGCTGCATCGGGTTGCGAGGGTTCTTCGGGAGCATGTCGAGGAGCTCGGCAAGCTTGAGCAGTTGCAGGTTGGGAAGCCGATCGCGGACGCGCGAGACGAGGCGGGCTTGGCGGCGCGGGTGTTTGAATACTACGCGGGCGCGGTGTCGCAGTTTGGTGGCCAGACGTTGCCGGTGG
>CAIYFP010000140.1 GCA_903925515.1 uncultured Verrucomicrobiota bacterium | reverse complement strand
GATCTCGATCTTGGCGCCGAGGGTGGAGGAGCCCTTGGGCCGGACGGAGACGTTGACGTCGCAGCGCACCATGCCCTTCTCCATGTCGCAGTCGGAGATGCCGCCGCGGACGAGCACCTCGACGAGGGCGTTGAGGTAGGCATGGGCCATGTCGGCGGAGGTGATGTCGGGTTCGGAGACGATTTCGAGGAGTGGAACGCCAGCGCGGTTGAAATCGACGCCGGAAAGGCGGTCGAAATGGACGTTCTTGCCGACGTCTTCCTCGAGGTGTGCGCGGGTGATGCGGACGCGGTGGATCTGGCCTGCGAGCTCGAAGTCGAGGTGGCCGGCGCGGGTGGAGGGCTGGTCGTACTGGGTGATCTGGTAGTTCTTGGCGGAGTCGGGGTAGAAGTAGTTCTTGCGATCGAACTTGGCGAAGGGGGGGATTTCGCAGCCGAGAAGGAGCCCGGTGAGGATGGTGAGGCGGAGGGCCTCGGCATTGGCGACTGGGAGGGCACCCGGGAGACCGAGGCAGGTGGGGCAGACATGGGTGTTGGGGTCGGCGCCGAAGGCATTGGCGCAGCCGCACCACATCTTGGAGCGGGTCTTGAGCTGGACGTGCGTTTCGAGGCCGATGACCGCTTCGTATTCCATGAGCGGGCTGGTTATGCCATGGGGAGTGGATGGAGCCAACCGTGGGATTGGGCGAGGGTCACGGGGCCCGGGGCGAGGGTCACGGGGCCCGGGGCGTGGCGGAGGGGGAACGGGAGGCGAGCCATGGCTTGATGACGGGGGCAAGGGAGGCGAGTTGAAACGGAAGTTGCTCGTGGGTTGGGCCGGCGACGACGTGGAGGCGGGAGCCGCCGGCGCACCCGAGCTGGAGTTGCTCGACGTCGCGGGGCGGGGCGATGACGTCGTGGTCCGAGGCCATGAGGAGGGCCATGGGCGGGCGCGGGTTGAGGTTGGCGACGGGGTCAAGGTCCGAGGGGTGGAGACCGAGGATGCCGGGGATGGCAGCGGCGGCGGCGCGGACGATGAACCTTGGGACGCCGGGCGCGAAGTCGTCGCGGATGCGTTCGATGGCGGGCGCGAGGCGAGGGTAGGGGGCGATGGCGATGGCGGAGTCGAGGGCGGGGTTTTGGGCGACCCAGCGGAGGGCGAGGGAGCCGCCGAAGGAGACGCCGAGGACGACGATCGGCCGCGGAAGAGGACGAGGATGGTCGAGGTGCCCGAGGAGCGCGTCGAGGTCCGCGACCTCGGCGGGGCCGAAGGAGACGCGTCGGCCGGTGGAGCGCCCGTGTCCGCGGAGGTCCACGAGGATGGAATGCCAGCCGAGGTCGGCGCAGAGGAAGGCCCACGGGAGCATGGAGCCTTGGGAGAGACCGTAGCCGTGGAGGAGCACGACGGTGCCGAGGGGTTGCTGGAGGCCATCGATGGGCGGGGCGGGGACCTGTCGGGTGAACGTGAACTCGGACATGGGGCGGCCGCGATGGGTCCAGTTGGAGGCGAGGACGACGGGCCGATAGGCGGCGGGCGGGACAATCCGGTAGGCAAGGCGCGCGGGATCGCCGGGCAGGATGGGGGAGGCGGGGGCTTGGAACGCGTGGCGCGGGAGGCCCATGACGACGTTGGTCTGGAAGTCGAGCAGCACGCGGGCGTCCGGGGCGATCCAGTCCGGGTAGGAGTTGGGGGCGCGGAGGATGCGATGGGCGAGGAAGGTGCCCGGGGTGCATCCGCCGAGGAGGCACGCGGCGAGCGCGATCAGGAGTGCGAGGGGAACCCGTGTGAAGGCCCGTGGCGGTTGCATGCGATGGGCATACCCGGGGACGGAACCTTGGCAAAGAGGATGCTGTCGGTAGCGTGGGTCATCACATGGAACGAGGGGATCAAGTCGTGGGATGGTCGCGGCGCCGTGTTGGGGCATTCCCGACGGGAATGCGGGCCTTCATGGGGGTTCTTGCGGCGGCATGGGCGGCGTGGGGTGCGGACGTGACGTGGGTTGGGGAGGGGACGGCGTGGCGGTTCAAGGCCGGGACGACGGAGGCGTCGAGCCCGGATGCAAGGGCATGGCGGCAGCCGGGCTTTGAGGATTCGGGGTGGGTGGAAGGGCGGTTGCCCTTGTACTACGGGGAGCCGCTGGCGGGGACCTTGGTGCGGGGGATGCAGGGCGTGCATGCGAGCCATTTTGCGAGGGTGCGCTTCGGGGTGGCGTCGGTGGCGGACGTGCGGTCGATGGTGTTGCGGGCGTCGTGTGACGACGGGTTTGTGGCGTGGATCAACGGGGTGGAGGTGGCGCGGTACAACGTGCCGGACGGGGAACTGGGCTTGGGGAGCCTTGCGTTGGGGGCGGTGCCGGAGCCGGCGGCGTGGCTTGAGTACGGGGTGGGTGCGCCGGGGACCGTGTTGCGGGCTGGGGTGAACGTGTTGGCGGTGCAGGTGTTCAACGCGTCGTTGGGCAGCAGCGACCTTGTGTGGGATGCGCGGTTGATTGCGGACCTTGATGATGGGCCGCCGACGGTGGTGGGCATCGTGCCGGAGGCCGGGGCGAGCGTGTCGGAGTTGGCGGCGGTGGAGGTGACGCTCAGCAAGCCGGTGAAGGGCGTGGATGCGGCGGACCTGCGGGTGAACGGGGCCGCGGCGACGGGCGTGACGGAGGTGGCGCAGGGGCAGTATGTGTTCACGTTTCCGGCCTTGCCGCCCGGGCCCGTGCAGGTGGGGTTGCGCGGGGACGGGGGGATTGTTGATTTGAGCCCGGCCGGGAGGCCGCTGGGGGCGACGAACTGGAGCTACACGGTGGTGCCGGGGGCGTTTGGGTTGAGAATCAACGAGTTCGTGGCGAACAACAACCGGGGCGCGCGTGACGAGGACGGGGACGAGTCGGACTGGATCGAGTTGTTCAACTCGGGGGCGCGGTCGGTGTCGTTGGCGGGCTGGTCCTTGACGGATGACGCGACGCGGCTGCGGAAGTGGGTATTGCCGCCGGTGTCGATTTCGCCGGGGGGGTACGCGGTGGTGTGGGCGAGCGGGAAGGACCGGACGAACGCGGCGGCGCCGTTGCATGCGAACTTTCGGTTGTCGGAGAACGGGGAGTATCTGGCGTTGGTGTCGCCTGGAGGGCAGGTGGCGACGGCGTTCGCGCCGACGTATCCGCCGCAGCGGGCGGACGTGGCATACGGGTACATACCGGGGACGGCGTCGTTTGGGTATTTGCCGACGCCGACGCCAAGGCGAGCGAACGCGGCGGGTGGGCCGGGATTTGCGCCGGACGTGGAGTTTGCGCCGAGGAGCCGCACCTACACGGAGCCCTTGGCGGTACGGTTGACGATCTCGACGAACGAGGGGCCGGTGCCATCCGGGACGGTGGTGCGATACACGACGGACGGGACGTTGCCGGGGCCGAACTCGGTGGCGTGGCCGGCGAGCGGCGAGATTCTGTTGACGAACGCGGCGGTGCAGCTGCGGGCGAGGGCGATGGCGCCGGGGTTGCTGGAGGGGCGACCGCGCACGGAGACGTACATCCCGTTGTCGCCGACGGTGGCGCGGTTCACGTCGGACGTGCCGGTGCTGATCATCCATGGGTTCAACCGGGGACGGCCGCCGGCGACGACGCGGGTGCCGGCGTTCTTCCAGGTGTTCGAGCCGGGGACGAACGGGATCGTGGTGCTGACGAACGAGCCGGCGTTGGCGGCGGCGGGTGGCATCTCGGTGCGGGGCTCGAGCACGGAAGGGTTGCCGAAGGCGAGCCTGAGGGTGGAGTTCTGGGACGAGTTTGGGAACGACCGCGCGCGTTCATTGCTGGGGATGCCGGAGGAGGCGGACTGGGTGCTGTACGGTGCGAACGCGTTTGAGCCGGTGTTGATCCACAACCCGTTCATGCACGACCTGAGCCGTGACATCGGGCGGTATTCGCCGCGGACGAAGCTGTGCGAGGTGTTCCTCGTGACCTCGGGGACGAACGCGGTGCAGTACGGGTCGTACAACGGGGTCTATGTGGCGACGGAGCGGATCGAGGTGGGGAAGGAGCGGGTGGACCTTGGGTCATTGGAGCCGGAGAACCTTGCGGCGCCGGCGGTGACGGGCGGGTACTTGATGAAGGTGGACCGGCTGGACCCCGGCGACTCGGGGATTTTCGCGGCGGGGTTGGTGTTTGGGATGGTGGAGCCGAGGGAGTCCGAGCTGCGGGACCCGGCGCGGTCGGCGCAGTTGAACTACCTGACGGGCTACATGAACGCGTTTGCGAGCGCGTTGGGTGGGTCGGCGTACACGGACCCGGTGGCCGGGTACCGGGCCTACGTGGACGTGCCGTCGTGGATCGACCATCACCTGCTGAACGTGGTGGCGTTCAACGTGGATGCGTTGCGGTTGAGCGCGTACTTCGGGAAGCGGCGGAACGGGCTGCTGGAGTTCGGGCCGTTGTGGGACTTCGACCGGGCGTTGAACTCGACGGACGGGCGGGACGCGAACCCGCGGGTATGGCGTTCGCAGGTGGGGGACCGGGGGACGCCGTTTTTCACGTACCCATGGTGGGACCGGATGTTCACGGACGCGGAGTTTTGGCAGGCGTACATTGACCGCTACCAAGAGCTGCGGCGGGGACAGCTTGGGACGTTGGCGATGCTGGGACGGGTGGATGGGTTGGCGAACACGGTGCGGCGGGCGGCGGCGAGGGACTGGGCGAGGTGGGGATCGTCGCCGAGGACGGGATCATACCAAGGGGAGGTGAACATGATGAAGAACTGGCTGCAGGCCCGCCTGGAGTTCATGGACTTGCAGTTTGTGCGGCCGCCAGGGCTGGGGTTGGAGCCGGGGCGAGTGGCGCGAGGGACGTGGGTGACGTTGGCGGTGCCGACGAACGCGACGGTGTACTACACGGTGGACGGGAGCGACCCGAGGGCGCGGGGCGGCGGGGTGGGGCCGACGGCGAGGGCGTACACGGGGCCGTTGACGATCCAGACAAACACGAGGGTGCGTGCGCGGGCATGGAACCCCGGGCACAAGGCGTTGGTTGGCGGGGACAACCCGCCGTTGTTGTCGGTTTGGTCCGGGATGGTGGAGGGGGCGTACATCACGGACGTGTCGCCGTTGCGGGTGACGGAGATTCACTTCGACCCGGTGGACGGGCCGGACGCCGGGGCCGAGGACTTTGAGTTCGTGGAGTTGTTGAACACGGGCGGACGTGCGCTGGACCTGACGGGGTATGGGTTGGCTGGGGCGGTGGAGTTTGGGGTGTTGGCCACGAATGCGGTGAGGGCGTTGGGCGCGGGTGAGCGCGGGGTGGTTGTTGCGGATCGTGTGGCGTTTGCGGCCCGGTATCCTGGGGCGACGAACGTGGTGGTGCTGGGGGAGTTCTCGGGAAGGCTCGCGAACGAGGGGGAGACGTTGGTGCTGACGGGGCCACTGGGGGAGACGGTGCAATCGATCCGGTATGTGCCGTCGTGGCGTCGTGCGGGGGCCTTGCCGGGGACGAGCCTTGTTGCGGCATCGGAGCGGCAGTTGATGGAGGTTTGGGACACGGAGGAGGGGTGGCGCGGGAGCGCATGGGTGTCGGGGTCGCCGGGGCGTGTTGACGCGGCCTCGTTGCCGGTGCCGGCCGCGCCGGGGATTCGATGGGACGGGGCGTGGGTGGAGTTGGCGTTGCCGTTGGACGCGGGGGTTGGGGCGGAGTTGCAGTGGCGGGCCTCGGCAAGCGGCGGGCCGTGGCAAACGGTGGTTCGGCACGGTGCCGGGAACGCGAGGACGGAGACGGTCCGCGTGCCGGCCGGGGATGCGGCGCGGTTCTTCAGGTGGGTGGCGGTGGAATGATGTGGGAAGGGGAGGGCGCCGCCGGGACTGGGGCTAGAGCAACTCGACCTCGTGGGGCTCGATGCGAACGGAGGCGGCTTGGCCGATGAAGTCGAGGCGGAGGATGACCTCGAAGTGGTCGGTGGAGCGCTCGACGGTCCCCTCGAAGCCTTGGAGAGGGCCCGAGGTGATTTGGACGCGTGCGCCGGGCTTGAATTGGACGACGGGCACGAGCTGGAGGCCGGCTTGGATGGCGACGAGGATGGAGTGGAGCTGGGCGGCGAACTCGGCTTGGTCTGGCGGGGTGAGGAGGCGTGCGACGTGCTTGCTTTGGACGACGAGGCGCGAGTCTGCCGGGTCGATCAGGAGGAAGACATAGCCGGGGAAGATGGGCTTGAGGAACTCGACTTTCTTTCCCCGGTAGCGCTTGACGGAGCTGTAGAGGGGGAGCTCGGCGCGCCAGCCTTGCTGGGCGGCCCAGTCGGCGAGCTTTTTCTCGCACCGGGCCATGGTGTGTGCGACGCGCCACTCCGTTCCCGCCGCCGTCCCTTGGTCGGGTGAATGCATGATGGAAGGAGGCTGGATAGCCTTCGCGCGGGATGGTGGGCAAGCCTTGAGCTTGTTGGGGGGCGGAGTTGTGGGACCGGGCCGGTGCCCTAGAGGCTGGGGGGATTGCCGATGCGCCAGAGCCTGCTGTCGCTGCGGATGTAGAGGGCGCCGCCTGCGATGGCCGGGGAGCCCACGACGGGCTGGCCGAGGTCGAGCTCGGAGAGGATGCGACCGTCCTTCATGGAAGGGTCCACGACCTGGACAAGCCCCTTTTCGTTCACGCAATAAACGAGGCCGTTTGCGACGACGGGCGTGGCGCTAAAGGGCCCCTTGAGGCGCAGTTGCCATTGACGGGCGCCGTCGTCGGCGGAGGCGCACGTGAGGATGCCGCCGTCGCCGAGGACGAGGACTTGATGGTCGAGGACGACGGGGCTTGGGGTGCCGGGACGGAGCTGGCCGGAGCGCCAGAGCTGGCGCGGGGGTTGGCCGTTGGGGGAAGGCTCGAGAACGGTGAGGCCTTGGGATGGCACGAAGAGCTTGCCGTGGGCGACGGTGGTGGAGGGAACGGTGGAGGCGCCGTCGGGATAGTTCCATGCGATCTTGCCAGTGGAGGGGGACACGGCGGCGAGGCCCTTTGCGGATTGGAGGCCGACGAGGGTCTGGCCGGAGGCGGGGTCAAGGAAGAGGACGGGGGAAGTCCAGTTGGCCTTCTTGGGGCGGTCGATCTTCCACTTGTTGAGGCCGGTGGAGGCGTC
>CAIYFP010000139.1 GCA_903925515.1 uncultured Verrucomicrobiota bacterium | reverse complement strand
CGCAGGTTGCCAGTCGTGATGTAGTGCCTGCGAGCGACGATCGGGCGTGATTCAAGATGCTCCTTGATGATTGAAGCGACACGCTGGGGCGTCTGAACAGCGCGTCGCGCGTCGTCCAAGGCGCGTTCGAGGTCAACTGATGTGTGTGGCCACAGGCAAAGACCCCGACCGCGGCCACGGTCGTAGAGCACACGTTTGACCCGTTGCAGCCTCTCCAGTGCGGCCTTCACCTGAAGGTGCTGTCTTTGGTCATCACCGGCGACGGCGCACACAACTGTAGCTTCCGTCGCCAATAAGTCGTCGTTGAGCAAATTCAGGAGGCCAATGGTCTTGAGTATTTGGACGTGAAGTGGTTCCTCGGTTGCGTAGCTTTCGACGACCGATTCGATTAGGCTCCAGTGGCTTCGGAAGCTGGCGACCGTGAGCTTGTGCCCGAAGTTGGTTCGCACGTAATCGAACAGGTTGCTGAGGCGATACGGTTCCGCATTCTGTAGACGCTGTTCACTGAAGGCCTGCAAACCGAATGGCTCGTTTGACAGCAAGAAGCTGAACAGGGAGCGCTCGTTTTGGCCGAAGCGTTTGAACACGCGGATTAGGACGGGCAACAGCGTGGGATGTAGCGGATAAAGCCGTGCTGCCAAATCCAAGAGCGTTTGCCGCTGTGTAGCACCGAGCCATCCGAGATCGACGGCCTCTTGCATCGCATGGCGCAAGGCGGACTGTTGCCCCGTCGGTATGTGGTCCACCTGCACGTTGAGTGACGAGGCGATGAGATGTCCGATCTGCTCGACCGGTTGGTTGAATACGATTTCCTCAAATCGGCCGGCGACCTTTTCCCACTCGCGTTGTGCAGATTGATTTAATTGGTCGGCGTAGGCGTTGAATCCTTGGTGCAACATGCACAGGACGACCAGCGGTTCATTGCCGCTGCGCGACGCGCCTTCCGCCAGTCTTTGCAACAGGAACACGTCTTGTCGGTGCGGGTTAAGCGCAGCGAACTCAAGGAACTTGCCCAACTCATCTACAATGATCAGGAGGCCATTTCCCTTTTCATCCGCGATGACTTGGGAATTCGCGTCGAGAATAGCGGCAACAACCTGTTCGTCGCTCGGTTCAATCCTCGCCTTGAGCAGTCGCTCAATCGCTTCCGCTGGCTTAGATTTCGAGCCCCTTTTGTAAACGGAAGCGATGGCGCCGTGCAGCGCGGTAAGAATGGAAGAAGCCAGCGGCTTACGCGAACAGGTGACAAGAACCGGCAAGTAAGCAGGCCGCGCCACGCCGAGCTTCTTGAAATCGAAAGCCCGCACAATCTGCGGGGCTTGCCGGTTGTCGCGACCGGCAAGGATATTCGCTAGCAGTAGGGCGAAGCTGGACTTCCCAGAGCCGTAGTCGCCGGTGACACGCCACGCCCTGCGTCCAGACTCTGGCCGAAGGCCATCACCGATACGCTCACAGCACTCCTGAACAAAATCAGTCTGCACGTAACCGGAGAGTGCAGCCGAGTCTTCGAAGTCGCGCTCAAGCTGAACCGAACGAAGGAAACGACTCTTGATGTTGAAAACGTCTATGATGCGTCGTTCGCCCATGTTCATCCCTCGTGTCGGTAAATATCTTTGAGCAAATCGGCATTCTTACGCTGGCCCTGACGCCGCACCGTTTGCAGATTTGCTGACTCAGCGTAAGAGAAATGGTCATTCGTCTGCAGCGCCAGCGCCTCCACTCGCGCCCTGATGTCATCTTCCGGCAACTTGAAAATCTGACCCGGGCTGCCGTGCCCGTAGGCCACTTCGCGGAAAGGCAAACTGTTCGCCGATGTCTCGTGGCGCTTGTCCCAGAAGTCATTGAGGGCGTAGGCGAAAAGCTCAGGCGTGATGTCCGGTTTCTCTTCCCGTCGAAATGCGTAGATGGGCTCAGCACGGCCCTCACCGCTGTCTGAAGGGCGCTCGCCCACGCGGATGATGAGTTGCAACTCGGTGAGCGGAGAGTCGAGGTTCTCTTCTTGAACTTCACCCTTCCGTCCACGCGTCGGAAAGTAGCTGTGGAGGAACGTGTCCCAGTGTTGGTCGATGGTGACAGGCGACAGGCCTTCTTCCTGGAATGCCGCCTCCTTGTGCAATGCCCGGATGACAACGCCCGGCACCAGATGCGGGTCTTGCCAGCGGTTGAGCAGGTAATCCCATGCCAGCAGGGGACTGCGAGTGTCGGTAGAAAGATTCCAATGGATAAGCCACAGCGTCCTGATGTCCTCCATGTAGGGGTCAAGGCCATTATCTCCCAACAACAGGCTCGCAAGTTCCGTAAGGGTGTGACCGGCGCCACGCGAATTGGTGCTCACCATGCCGGAGACATGCGACCAGAATCGGATGGACCGCACCATGTTTTTGCCTACGCCCAACTTGACCATCGCCTGCTCCTCGCTTCCGAAGAGCTTATCGTCTTCCGTCAAGCCCCGTACCGCTTTTGGTAGCCATGCGTAACGTAGCGGAAACGACTCGTGTCCCGAGATCCGGTAGTTGGCAGCCAAGGGTGGAAATGTACCGACCTGTACCATAATTATTTGTTAGTGGCGTACGAGCGCGCGGTCGCGATTTGATTCGTAGATTGTCGAATGATATGGATTTTGATGAATCATGATTCCTCCATTCATGAAATCGGAGGCGGCCCAGCAAGTCAAGCGCTTCAACGGGCAGTTGCTTGGCGAATTCTAATGCCCTAGATGGGGTGAGACGTCGGCTGGATGTTTGCAAGGATTCAGTGAAGCGGTATTTACGTGGTTTGATCCTTTGACACCAGATGCGACGCATCGTGGGAACTGAATGGCAGCCGAAAGCGCTGGCACAGCCAGTTGCTACCCGGCGGTGCTTGGGCATGCGACTGAGAGGGGGGCATGGGGCGGCGCGGTCTTCGAGGCGATGGATTTGGGTGGAATCGGTCGACGGTAGATCTCGCTGGATTAAGGGGACATGTTTGCAGTCTTGCGACAGAGGTTTGCTTCACGATACGAGCTCTTAACGCAGGTTGTAGTTGACGTGCCACAAAGCAAACACGCCCACCTTGCCTGGGCGGTCGGCGTGTTGGCCGTTCCAGAGGAGGTCGCCGAGCCACTTGCGGACGTCGTCCTCGGTTTGCTCGACGAGGGTGCGCATGGGGAGGCAATAGACGAGGCGGCGTGGCCAACGGGATCGGGCGGATGTGTCGGGTTGGCAGACGCGATTCCAAAGCCATGCGAGGACAACCCCTGCGGTCTTTCCGAGGCCCGTGGGGATGTTGATGAGTTGCGACTGGCAGCTGGTTCCGTGGGAGAAGGCGCCGTGGGCGGCGGCTTGGGGGCCTCCGGCGAGTCGGCATTGGTAGGCATAGGGCGCCTGGGATCCCGCCCGTGAGCGTTGGAAGGCTTGCTGGAAGAACTCGGCGTAGGTCATGGGGAGGAGGTCCGGATGCGAGGTGGGGTTGGGTGGGCTGGGCTGGGCTGAGGTGGGTTAGGCGGGCGGGTTGCCCCGAGGGCGGCGGGCGTGGCGCAATCCGACGTTCATGGGCGTGAGTGTGGGCGTGGGGGTCGGACAAATACGGTCTTACCCTCGGGAAACGTGGAAAAAGTTGGGGGTGATGAGGGCATGGGGGGAAAAGCGTGATGGTGGGGGCGTGCGCGTCGTTCTTTGAACGGATGCCTTGGTACCACGTCGGGGCGGAAGTTGGGAAGGGTGACAAAAAATGTCCCTCCCCCCTCCACGTGCATGAAAGGGCCTGTTCATGGGGGTTTGGGCGGGG
>CAIYFP010000138.1 GCA_903925515.1 uncultured Verrucomicrobiota bacterium | reverse complement strand
GCCGGGGATGGAGTCGCCCTCCTTCATGCCCGTGCCCTCGAAGAGCCAATGCCCGGGCCGACGGCAGGTCCAGTCTGCCCCGCCCGTCACCGGCCCGGTGCTGTGCGCGCCGACGAGCTCGTTGGCGTACGGCCGTTCATGGCGAAGCGACTTCATGGCGACAAACTCGCGGGTGCCGCCCGGCGGGCCGAAGACGCCGACCCGCTCGAAGGAACGCTCGCCGTCCTTGCCGGGCGCGTGCTCGATCCGGCCGCAGACGGCGTTGCCCGAGAGGAAGGCGACGCTGAGGCCCCTGCCCACGGCGGCATGGACGTTTCCGAACATCTCGCGGGTCCAGTACTCGTCATGGCCGACGCTCAGCAGGCAGCGCGTCCGGAGAAGGCCCCGCGGGTCCGCGTGGGTGTCATGATTCGAGACGTACGTCACGTCGTACCCCTCCTTTTCCAGCCAGTAGGCGACCGGGAACTCCCAGAGCAGGAACTCGCCGGAGCCTTGGGACAACGGCTGGTCGAAGATCTGGCAATAACGCGCATACGGCCGGTTGAAGCTCACCCGGACCCCGCCCCCCCACCACCACCGTTCCACCCCGTTGTCGTACAACGCGAAATGGTCCGGCCAACGGTTGTACGCCTGCCATGTGTTGTCGCTGCACTGGAACATCAACCCCGCGCGACGCCGGTCCCGCACCACGAACACCACGTACGACTCCAGCCCCGAGCGACGCGTCCGCATCCGTCCCAGATAAACCCCGCTCGGCGCGTCCGAAGGCACCTGCCACCGAGCCGTCACCGGCCATGCGCAATCCCGCAGCCGCCTGTCGCCCACCGGTGGCAAAGGCCGCGCCTCCCCCTTCAAGCCCGCGATGCCCCCCACCCGACGCCCGCCCAGCCCCCCGTAAAATCCCATCCGGAAGAACTCCACGTCGAACGCCTCCGCCGGGTCCGTGCTGACGTGCAGGTCGATCGTTTCCCCAGCGAACACCCGGGTACGCGAGCCATAACCCTCGATCGCCGCGCTGCGCCAGCCCGTCTCCTTGTCCACAAGGGTCCGTTCCAGCATCCAGTCCCGCGTCCCCGGACGCTCGTTCTCGCGCCGGACGACCTCCGACTCCGGACGACGTCGGAGGACATGGGGCACGGCGCAGCCAGCGGCCCATCCGGCCGGGGCAAGCAAGGCAAGGCCCCGCAAGGCCTTGCGTCGCGACAGGGGATTCATGGGGCAAGGCTGGCCGCCCGTGCCCACGTTGGCGAGCCGGCGTTGGGCCCGGCCCAACCCGGAGGAATCCCTCGATTCAAGCTAACGACGGCAGTCCAAGAGGGCATCAAGGCAAGGACATGGCCGTCCCATCAAGGCTAAGCCGGGACGATGCAGTTGGGAGGGAAGTGATTGCGCCGCAGATTCTTTCGCAAGACGAGGAGTGAGCGAGGCGCGGGCCAGTACGAGGCCCGTAACGAGCGAAGGACGAAGCTCTTGCGAAAGAAGATCCAGCAAGCACGACCGACCCAACTGCATCGTTCCGGCGTGCGCCAGTGAAGTTGGTCACCACGTGGGTGCGAGTCCCACCGGTCGAGTTAGACGGTTCACGACCGAAACACGATGTC
>CAIYFP010000137.1 GCA_903925515.1 uncultured Verrucomicrobiota bacterium | reverse complement strand
GGACGCCAAGGACACGGCAAGGCAGGGGGAAGGTCTTCCACCGGACGAGTCGGGATCCCATCACCGCGCGAAGGTGCCGAAGGCGTGGCGCCGACGGGATCAAAAAGCATTCTCGATGAGGCCGGTGGGTGGAATCAGGGGCGGTGGATGGGTGATTCGTTGATGGGTGCGGCAACACCCCTTCCGGCGCAACAAATCAGGATCTCGGGCAACAGGGGGTTCTGGCGCACGGCGTCATCCGACGGCAAGACGCCTCGCGGCAGGCACCATGCGGCCCGGCCCATCCCAGCAAATGCAGGTGGCGGGCTCCAGCGCATCCCGGTAGCTTTTCAGCCATGCAATCGACGCCGCTCGCGGTCCTCCTCGCCGTCCTGTCCGTCGCCTCCTCCCGCGCCGCCAACTGGCCCTCATGGCGCGGGCCCAACGCCAACCAGGTCTCCCCGGAATCCAAGTTCCCGCTGTCATGGTCATGGTCGGAGAAAGGCCCCTCCACCAACATCCTCTGGCGCACCGAGTTGCCCGAGCCGGGCAACTCCAGCCCCGTCGTCTGGGGCGACCGGGTCTTCCTCACCCAGGCGCGCGAGGACGGGGCACGCCGGAGCTTGATGTGCTTTGATCGCAAGTCGGGCCGGCTGGCATGGGAACAAGGCGTGGCCTTCGCCGGCGAGGATCCCCGGCACGAGACCAACCCCCACTGCGCCGCCTCGCCCGTGACCGACGGCTCCATCGTCGTCGCCAGCTTTGCCTCGGCCGGCATCGCCGCCTATGGCTTCGACGGCAAGCGCCTATGGCTCACGGACCTTGGCCCGCAACGCCACAACTGGGGCCAAGGCTCGTCCCCCGTCATCCATGGCGACGTCGTCCTCGTCTATCACGGCCCCGGCAAGGACTCCGCCCTGTACGCCCTCGACAAGGCCAGCGGCATCGTCCGCTGGAAAACGGCCATCCCCGAGGAGCAACCGTCCGAGCGCTTCGACGGGTTCGCGGGCAAGTCGGATGGCATGCTGGGTTCGTTCAGCACGCCCTTGGTTGTCCGGGCCAACAAGGGCGCCCGTCCGGGCACGGACGAGGTCGTCATCCCCGCATCCAACCGCCTCCTCGCGTTCTCGCCAGCAGACGGCCGCCGCCTTTGGTGGAGCGAGGGCATGAACCCGCTGGTGTACACGTCCGCCAGCTTCGGCGAGGGCAAGGTGCTCGCCATGGGCGGCTACTTCGGCAGCACCATCCTCGTCGAGCCCGGCGGCGACGGCGACGTCACCGGCAAGCGGCTCCTCTGGGAACGCCGCGCCAAGAAGCACCGCATCGGCTCGCCCATCCTCCTCAACGGCCATGCCTACCTCAGCACCACCGACGGCTTCGGCCAGTGCATCCACTTGGCCTCGGGAAAGATGATGTGGGAGGAACGTCTCCCGTCCTCGGGGGCCGATGGTGCCACATGGTCCTCCATGACCCTCGCCGGGGACCGCCTCTACGTGGTGAATCGTTCCGGCGACACCCTCGTCGTCCGGGCGTCGCCTCGCTTCGAGAAGCTCGCCGCCAACCCCGTCGGGGAACTCTCCAACTCCACCCTCGCCATGTCCGACGGCCAGCTCTTCCTCCGCACCCACAAGGCCCTCTACGGCATCGCCGAGGCCTCGCCCGCATCCCGCTGACACCCCTCCCCGCCCCCCTGCATCCCTGCATCCCACATCCCCCTTCATGCTCGCCTTGACCGCATCCTCCGGCGCCGGCGCCGGCTACTGGGCCGCGTTCGCCGCCTTCGTCCTCATGGCCCTTGCCATCGATCTCGGCCTGTTCCACCGCACCAGCCGCGAGGTGACCTTCCGCGAGGCCGTGGGGTGGACGGCGGTTTGGGCCTCGGTGGCCATGCTGTTTGCGTTCGTTTTGGGGCCGCGTTTCGTCCCCTCATGGACGGCCGCATGGACCACCTCGTTCGTCACCGGCTACCTCGTGGAGTTGTCCCTCTCCATGGACAACGTCTTTGTCATCGCCCTCATCTTCTCGTACTTCAAGGTCCCCAAGGCATGGCAGCACCGCGTGCTGTTCTGGGGCATCCTCGGCGCCGTGGCCATGCGCGCGCTCTTCCTCGTCGCCGGCGTCGCGGCGGTCGAGAGCTTCGCCTGGATGCTCCCGATCTTCGGGGCCTTCCTGCTCTTCACCGGGGTCAAGCTGGCCCTGTCCCGCGACGAGGACGAAGGCAAGGGCATGGACGAGAACCTCTTCGTGCGGGTCGCCCGGAAGGTCTTCCCGCTCACGCCCCACCTGCACGGCAACAAGTTCTGGGTCAAGGAGGACGGGGTCCGCCGCTTCACCCCGCTGTTCCTCGTGCTGATCGTCGTCGAGGGCACCGACCTGATCTTT
>CAIYFP010000136.1 GCA_903925515.1 uncultured Verrucomicrobiota bacterium | reverse complement strand
CCGCCGAGGAGAAGTTCAAGGAACTCGGCGAGGCCTACGGCGTCCTGAGCGACGCCGAAAAACGCGCCGCCTACGACCAGATGGGCCATGCCGCGTTCGACCCGCGCGCACGCGCGGGCGCCGGGGCCCGCGGCCGCGGCGGCGTCGAGATCGACCCCTTCGAGATCTTCCGCCAAGCGGCCGGCGGCGCGGGCGGCGCAGGCAACATCTTCGAGAGCCTCTTCGGCATGGGCGGCGAGGAGGATGCCTCCGGCTCCCAACGCGGCGAAAACCTCCAGTACAACCTTCCCATCACCCTCGAGGAAGCCGTCCATGGCGTGGAAAAGGAAATCCGCTTCGAGCGCATGGGCCGTTGCGGCGCCTGCGAGGGTTCCGGCGCCGAGAAGGGCTCCCGCGTCGTCCAATGCCGCACCTGCCATGGCCGCGGCCGCGTCGTCTCCGGCAACGGCTTCATTTCCTTCCAGCAAACCTGCCCCCGCTGCTCCGGCGCAGGCCAGTCCATCGAGCACCCCTGCCGCCAATGCCGCGGCGAGGGTCGCGTCCAGCAACCCGCCACCGTTCGCATTCGCATCCCGGCCGGCGTCGATGACGGCTCCCGTCTCCGCTCCCAAGGGCAAGGCGCCGCAGGATTCCGAGGCGGCCCGGCCGGAGACCTCTTCGTCGTCCTTCGCGTCAAGGAACACGACCTCTTCAAGCGAGACGGCGACGACCTCCTCTGCGAGGTCCCCATCAGCTTCGTCCTCGCCACCCTCGGCGGCGAGGTGGACGTCCCCACCCTCACCGGCAAGGCCCGCATCGTCATCCCGGCCGGCACCCAGCCCGGCCACCTCTTCAGGCTCAAGGGTCGCGGCGTCAAAAACCTCCAGGACGGCTCCGTCGGCGACCTCCATGTCCGCGTCACCGTCGAGGTCCCCACACGCCTCAACCCCACCCAGAAGGCCAAGCTCGAGGAGTTCGCCCACCTCTGCGACGAGCACGTCAACCCACGCGCCAAGAGCTTCCTCGACCGCGCCAAGGAGTTCTTTACCTAGCGTCGTGTCTCTCCATGGACGGGTGTTTCGCCGCGAGGGATTCTTGTGCCCAATAAGGCGCGATCGACGGGCGGACCCGCGCCGGTCCGTGAGGAGCAACCCCACGCCAGCGATCGTTGAGACACGACGCGAGCCAGCCCACCCTCGATCCACCCTCCCCCATCCCCCGCCCCGGCGATGCACCGCTTCCTCGTCACCCAAGGCGCCCTGACATCCGACGCCGTCCCTATCGGCCCCGCCGACTCACGCCACGCCGCCGTCGTGCTCCGCCTCCGGCCCGGCGATCCCTGCGAACTCCTGGATGGCCATGGCGTCGTCGCCTCCGCCTCCATCGATTCCGTAGCCCGCGACGCCGTCGTCGCGCGGGTCCATGAACGCCGCGTTCGCCCGCGGCCCATGCCCGAGGTCGGCCTCGTCGCCGCGCTCATCAAGGGCAAGGCATGGGACTGGACCTTGCAGAAATGCACCGAGGTCGGGGTCACCCGCATCGTCCCCGTCGTCGCCCGTAGGTCCGTCGTACGACTCGCGCCCCATGAATCCGGCCGGCGCCTCGCCGAGTGGACCCGCACCATGGGCGAGGCCGCCAAGCAATGCGGGACACCATGGCTCCCCGAGGTCAGCCTCCCAACGGACCTCGCCTCATGGCTTCGCCCCCTTCCTCCCGACGAGCTCGGCTTGCTTGCCGCGTTGGATGGCGAACGACGCACCATCCTCCATGCCACCGCCGCCTCCCGGGGCATCCGGCGCGCATGGGTCGCCATCGGTCCCGAGGGTGACTGGGACCCCGCCGAACTCGCCCTGTTCGATGTGGCCGGGTACCAGACCGTGACCCTCGGCGAAAACGTCCTCCGCGCCGAGACCGCCTCCGTGGCCGCCGTCGTCCTGGCCCGCGCCGGCCTTGTCGCCAATCCCTAGCGCCGTCTCCCATCCATCGCGGGTGTCGCGTTGCTCCAAGCAAGCCCCGGGGCAAGGCGTGAGGACGGAGCCTGCCCAAGGGAACCGCGGCTCTTTTCGCGTCGCAAGGCGTGGCTCGCTCCCCACGGACCCCGGGCAGGTCTGCGCGTCGCTCGCGCCCCCTTCAACACCCCAATCCCTCGCGTCAAAACACCCGCCACGGGTGAGACACGATCCCCGCCCCATGCACCGCCCATGCCTCCCATGCGGTCAGGGTGATGCTGTCCCGGTTCCTCACGACTGCCCCTGCGCCCCACTCACCTGAACTTTTCCCTCAACCTTCCCACATAACCCGCCAGCTCGAGATACGCCCGGCCCACCACCTTGCCCGAGGCGTCACGGACCCGGCACGCCCCTTCCCAATACGCTACCCCGCCCAAGGGGTCCGCCACCTCCTGCGCATCCAGCAACGGCTCCAGCCGAAGCTCCATCGTCCCCCCGCCGTCCCGGCTCGGCCCCTTGATTCGCACCCGGTTTGGATACCGCGCGCCCGTCAGGCCGCTCGTCCAATGCCCCTCCACCTCCCACCGGAACCGGTCCGGCCCCGAGTGCCTCGGAACGCCGTCGGCCCCCACCCATGCCATCGTCGAGAAGGGGTCGGTCGTCCCGTCGTCCCGGCGCATCCGGTACGCCATCAGCTCCGTCCCGTCGTCCAGCAACACGCACGCCCAGTCCCAGCCCGATTGCCCCGGCTCCAGTTGGCTGGAGCTGAACTCATGGTCCATCCATGAGTGCCCGTTGACCGCCAGCCGCACCTCCCCGATCCGCACCTCACCCTCCGTCCGCAGGCGCGTGAACGTCAGGTAGTGGCTCGAAGCCGTCGGGTCCCGCCCCTTGCGCGACACGCCGTTCGTCCCAAACACCACCAACGGCTTCTCCGCAACCAGCCTCAGCTCCATGGACGCCTCCCCGCGCACGCCGCCGCGGAGCAGCAAGGTCTCCGGGCCTCCCGAGTCCGGCGTCGTTCGTTCAAGGCGCCATGGCCCGTTCCATACCTTCAACGTCCCCTGCGCCGCCCCGGCGTCCCATCCCTCCCGGTTGATTCGCGACTCGTGCAGGAACCGGCCCCCCTTCACGTCAAGCAAGGCGCAATGCGCAAGGTGCAACGGCGCATGCGCAAACAGGCCGCCCCCAGCGGCCCCGCCCGCCCCGCCCACGCCCTGCCCCGGCGGCGGCATCGGGCCGCCGTTCCGGAAGAACGTGAGCTGGTATCCCACTTCACGCCCGTCCGCCGACGCCACCTGCCCCGTCACGTACCACCACTCGATCTTGAACCCATCGTGACGGCCGTGGTCCCGCGGAAACTCGAAACGCCGCCCCGGGCGCGGCACAAGGAACCCGTCGTGCGTCCGTTCCGGCGGCTCGAACGTCTGCCCCATGCAAGCCGCCGCGAAGGCCCATGCGACCAGCCATGTCCCCAGCCCGCGCGCCGTCCCCCGCCACGCCCCGCTCCCCTGCCTGTCCATGCCATTCATCGCGACCTCATTCCTCCCGGTCCGACGGCAAGTCCGCGCCCCATCGGCCCACGGCATGGGCGACCAGCGTCGCGCTGGCCATGACCATGGCCATCAACGCGGCCATCGCGCCCCACGGCACCGTGTACTGCAACGTCCACCCGAACGTCTGGCGGTTGATCACGAACACCAGCAGCCAGCCCAGCCCAAGACTCACGACCACCCCCCCCATCCCGCCCACCCATGCCAGCATCGCGCCCTCCAAGGCCGTCGCCCGGGCCAGCTCGCCCCGCGTCATCCCAAGCGCTCGCAGCGTCGTCAGCGTCGCGCGTCGCTCCAGCAACACCGCCGCCAACGTCATCCCAAGGCCCGCCACCGCCACCACCACGCCGATCAACTCCAGCGCGTGCGTGATGGCAAAGGTCTGGCGGAACACCCGCAGCACCTCGCGCCGCAGGTGCGCGTTCGTGAGCACCTGCAAACCCGGGTGCGCCCGCAACAGCTCGGCCCGCACCGCCTCGTCCCGCGCACCAGGCTTCAACGCAAGCACAAGGCTCGACGCCATCGTCGTCCCATGCCACCGCTCGAAGTGCACCCTCTCCACCACCACCGACCCGCGCTCGTTCCCGTAGTCCGAGAAAACCCCCGCCACCCGCAGCCGCCTCGTCCCGGCGGGCGTGGGCAACTCGATCCATTCGCCCCGGCGCGTCCCAAACCGTTCCGTGAACGCCTCGCTCACCAACGCAAGGCCCTCGTTCCTCGCCGGGTCCCACACCGCGCCGTCCAACGGCGCCTCGCGCCATGCCAGCGGCGCGTGCCGCTCGGAGAACGCAAGGTCCGCGCCCGCAAGGATCGTCTCCCCGCCCTTCAACATCGCCGGCGTCGCATGGATCACGTTCCAGTCCGCCACCTCCGGCCGCGTCACCACCCGACGCCATGTCGTCTCCGGGATGCGGTTCTGCGTCGAGGCGCTCTGCGCGCCATCGCTCGAAATGTACAGGTCCGCTTGGAATGTGCGCTCGATCCAGCCCCGCATCGTGCGGTCGAACGACGCCACCAAGATCGCCATGCCCGAAGTCATCGCGACGGCACACAGCAAACCCGCCGCCGCAAGCCGATGCCTTCCCGAAGGCCGACGCAGGTGCGCAAGCGCGAGGTGCAGGGTCGCCGAACCCCGTGCCCATCCGGAGAACGACCGTGCAACCGGCCCCAGCAAGGCGCCCGCAACCACCCCGCCGCCCACCACCCACGCCAACGCCGCCCCGTAACCCGCCGCAGGAAACCGAAACCCACCCTCGAAACGAATCGGCCCCGCCATCGCCATCGCCATCCCCCATGCCACCAGCCCAAGCCCCGCCCATGGACCCGTCCACCACCCCCCGGCCGTCGGCTGCGGCGCATGCCGCACCATCACCTGCGCCGGAGGCAGGCCCGACGCCACCCGCGCGGGCCACCAACCCGCCACCACCGCGGCCGCCACCGACAACACCAACGCCCCCGCCAGCTCGCCCCATGACAACGACGCGCTGCGGACGCTGGTGGCTTGGTACAACGCGTTCATCGTCCGCCCCACCAACCGGACGGCCCCCTGCGCGCCTGCCCAGCCCATCAACGAACCCACCAACCCTCCCGCCAGCCCCAGCATCGCCGCCTCCGCCAACCATGCCCGCCGCACCTCCCCGGCCGTCACCCCCAGCGAACGCAGGATCCCGATCTCCTCCCGGCGCCGCACCACGGCCCCGTCCAACGCCTGGAACACGAGGTAAAGCCCCACCAGCAACGCCAGCAACGACAGGATCGTCAGGTTCAACCGGAACGCCCGCGTCATCGTCTCGCCCGCCTCCCGACGTTCGGACGGCGTCGCCACGCGCCATCGCCCCTCCCCCCCAGCCTTGCCAGCACCGCGCCCACCTCGGCCCTTCGCCCGGCTCGCCCCGGCCCCTCCGCCACCCGGAACTCCACCCGGTCCAGCCGGCCCGTGCGCATCGACACCGCCTGCAACGCCGGCAGGTCCATCACCAGCATCTGCTCCGGCGCGCCCGGCCCGTCCCGGGACGACGGCAGGATTCCAGCCACCACGAGTTCGCGCTCCGAGTCGTTCACCAGCAACCGCAGGGGCGAGCCCAACCCCAGCCCGTCCCGGCGCGCCCGTTCCTCCGCCACGAACACCGACGCCGCGTTGGTGAACACGGCCCAGAACCGGCCCGCGCCGGCCGCGTCGTCGGTGGGATGCCCGCCTTGCCCAAACCAGCTCCGGTCCAGCCGCCGCCCCACCGCCGCGTTCTGCACCGCCACAAGGTCCACGCCCACCACCGTGTACGTGGGCCTCTCGCCGATGCTTTCGGAGGCGCTGCGCCGCGGCGGCGTGGCGGTGGTCTCGAGAACGGGCACAAGGTCCACCGCGAGACCGCCCATGGCCTCGCGCATCTCCAGCAACGCCGTCTCCGGCAAGTCCCCCGCCGCCGCCGTCACCACCCAGTCGCTCTCCTCCGTCACAAGGCCGGTGAAGCTGGCGAAGCTCGCCACGGCCGCGCGGTTCGCCAGCCGTATCGACAGGTAAACCGCCACGCCCATCGCAAGGATGGCCACCAGCAAGGCCGTCTGGCGCGGTTGCCGCCGCCAATGCCTCCATGTCGTGCTCCCCAGCAACAGCCAAACGCGCTCCATCGATCGAACCCTTGCCTAGACCACGCCCGCCACGCCCGCCACGCCCGCCACCCCACGCGCAACCGTCCCCGGCCGCGATTCCTCTCGCTCGACCGCGCCGTCCCGGAGATGGATGACCCGGTGGCAAACCCGCGTCGCCGCGAGGCTGTGCGTCACCAGCACCAAGGCCGTGCCCGTTTCATTCCCAAGCTCCTCCAGCAGGTTCAGCACGTTCTCGCCGTTCGCCGAGTCAAGGTTTCCCGTCGGCTCGTCCGCAAGCAGCAACGACGGCCCATGCACCAGCGACCGCGCGATCGCCACGCGCTGCATCTCCCCGCCCGACAGCTCCGACGGCAACGCCCCCGACCGATGCGCCACGCCCACGCGCCCCATCAAGAGGTCCACCCGCTCCCGACGCCGCGCCTCGGGCATGCCCAGCAAGCGCAGGGGGAACTCCACGTTCTCGCGCGCCGTCAGCGTGGGCAGCAAATGAAAGAACTGGAACACCGTCCCCACGCGCGTTCGCCGCACCGCAGCCAACCCGTCGGCGTCCATCGTCGTGATCTCCTCGCCCAGCACCCGCACATGGCCGGAATCCGGCCGGTCCACGCCCCCGATGCAGTTCAGCAAGGTGGTCTTGCCCGAGCCCGAGGGCCCCACCAACGCCACCCGTTCGCCCCGCGCCAGCCTGAATCCCACGCCCCTCAGCACGGGACGTTCCCCGTAGGACTTCCTGACGTCCACGACCTCCAACGCCCACTCCCCGCCTGCCTCCCTCTTTTCCAAGATGCCACACCCTGCCACCGACCCGCCGCACGGCAACGTTCACGCGCCCCACGGCTTGCCCGCAGATTCGGCATGGCCATTGCCTGCGGCGATGCCGCCCGCTCCGCGCGTCCCATGAACTCGCGGGAAAACCGTGCCGGCCCCCAAGCCCGGGCGGGAACTCGCACGTCCCCACTTCGCCCGACAGGCCACGCGCCACGCACCAACCCCATCCATCTCGAAGGCATGCCCAAGGCGTCGGCCGTGCCCACGTCTCGCGCACCGGCACTCCGTGATGCCCGCAACCTCGCTACGCCCCGCCTTCCGTCAGCCCCTCGCTCACCGTCCATCCGCCATCCACGGCAATCACCTGACCCGTCACGAACCGCGACGCATCCGAAAGCAGCCACGTCACCGCCCCGTCAAGGTCCTCCGGACGCCCCATGCGCCCCCCGTCCAAGGGTTGCTTCGCCCGGATGAACCGCACAATCGCCTCGTCCGACTGCGCCCTCGCCGACATCGGCGTCGCCACTAATCCCGGGGCCACCACGTTGAAGCGGATCCCCTCCGCCGCATAGGTCGCCGCCGCCGACCGCGTCAATCCGACGATCGCCGCCTTGCTCGCGGCATACGCATGCGTCGTGAAATGCCTCGGGGACGGCGAGCAACCCAGCACCGACCCGCAGTTCAACACCACCCCGCCGCACCCCTGCTCCCGGAACACGCGCACCGCAGCACGGTTGCTCAGGAACACCGAACGCAGGTTCCAGTCCAAGGTCTTGTCCCAACCCTCCTCCGTCAGCGCGTGCAAGGGCCCGTCCCCATGCCTGCGACCGCTCCCGCCCGCAACATGATACAGCGCGTCCAACCGTCCCCATGCCTCCATGGCAACCCCCATGGCACCCTCCGCCGAACCCGCCTCGCACGCATCGCCCACCCACCCGCGTACATTCCCCGCAAACATCGCCTCCACCGCGCCCGCCTTGCTCGCGTCACGCCCCGTCGCCACGACCCGCGCTCCCGCGCCCGTGCACGCACGCACGGCAGACAACCCAAGGCCAGACGTGCCCCCGACAATCACCACAACCTTGCCATCCAAGATTCCCATCCGCCTCCCCCCCTCGCTCATGGCCCTTCGCTCGCCACGCCCGCGCCGCCCTCCTTGCCCGCCGCGCCGGACACCGCCCCGTCCTTTCTAGATTCCGCCGGCATGGCCTTGATCCTCATCAACTGAAGCACCATCAACCCCCCAACCAAGCCCCCAAGGTGCGCAAAGTGCGCCACCCGCCCAAATGGCAGCACCGTCCCCACCATCGAAACCAACCCCGCAAGGAAAAGCAGCACCTTCGCCTTCACCTCGAACGGGATCACGAACAGGAAAAGCCCCCTCACCCGGTCGTCCGCATACAGGTATCCCAACGCCGCCAACAGCCCGCACAACCCCGCCGAAGCCCCCACCACCGGGGTGCCGAATCGCGCCGGCCATGCCAACGACGCGCCCGCATGCGCCAGCCCGCCCACCACCCCCGACCCCATGTACAACAACAGGAACCGCCTCCGCCCCAGCGTCGTCTCCAGCACGGGCCCCATCGAGTGCAGCAACACGAGGTTGGTCACCAAATGCAACCAGTTGCCATGCAGGAACTGGAACGTCACGAACTGCCACCAATACCCCGCCCTTAGCCCCGCCACCGACAACGAGTATCGCCTCTCGAAAATGCCATGCGCAGCGTCACGCACCCCCGGCTCCACAAGGAACACGAAGATGTTCAGCACGATCAACGCCATCGCCACGTCGCGCTCCACCCCGCCAGACTTGCCCTCCCGCGACGCCTTCATCCCCGAGCTCCCTTCCCTCATCACGTCCGGCCCCCAAAAAAACTCAGCCCAACCGCCCCAGCTCCTCCTCCACCGCCGCCAGCAACGGACGCAACGACTCCCTCCCGAAGTCCCATCGACACCCCGCCGCCGCGAACAGCTCAGGCAACGGCCGCGAACCGCCCAACGCCAGTGCACGACGATACCGCGCGATGGCCCCCGCCGCGTCCTTCCTCGCGTTCACCCACACCTGCAACGCCCCAATCTGCGCAATCCCGTACTCCACGTAGTAAAACGGGTGGATGAACACATGAAGCTGCCGCTGCCACCGGCATCGCCTCGCCTCCCCCAATCCAGACCAGTCCACGTCGCCCCCAAAACGCCCCATCAACCCATTCCATGCCGCCCGCCGATCCTCCCGGTCGTGCCCCGGGCTCGTGTACACCCAATGCTGGAATGCATCGATCGTCGCAATCCACGGGAACACCCCCACCACGCCCTCCAGATGCGTCCGCCGCGCCCTCCGCTCCTCCTCCTCCCCATAGAACTCCCCAAGCTTGTCCGCCGCCAGCAACTCCATCGCCATCGAGGCCACCTCGCAAAACTCGATCGGGCAATCCCGGTACGCCGCCAACGGCTCGTCCCTCGACGCCAATGCATGGAACGCATGCCCGGCCTCGTGCAGCAACGTCTCCACGTCCCGCTGCAACCCCACCGCGTTCATGAAGATGAACGGCAGCCGCGCCTCCGACAGCGTGTACTGGTAGCCGCCCGGCGCCTTCCCCTTCCGGTTCGAAAGGTCCAGCAACCGCCGCTCGCGCATCATCCGGAACTCCCCCGCCAACACCCCGTCCAGCCGGTCAAACACCCTCTGGCTCCGTTCCTCCAGCTCCGCCGTGTCCCCGAACGGCCTCAACGGCGGCCGCCCCAGCGCGTCCACCGCCGTGTCCCATGGCCTCAGCGTCTCCACCCCAAGCCGGGACCGCCGCGCCGCCTGCAAGCGCCGCGCCACCGGCATCACCACCTCCTTGATCGCCTCATGAAACCGCAGGCAGTCGTCCGGCCCATAGTCAAACCGCCCCAGCTTCCTGAACGCATAACCCCGGTAATCCCCAAACCCGGCGTTCGCGGCCATCCGCCCGCGCAACCCGCGCAGAACGTCAAACAACCCATCCAGCCCGTCCTCTTCCGCAAGCCATCGTGCCGACACCGTCCTCCATGCCGACTCCCGCAGCGCGCGGCTCGTCTGCTCTTGATACCGCCCCATCTGCGCCACCGTCCTCTCCTCCCCCTCGAACTGCACCGTCATGCCGCCCGTCACCTTCTGGTACTGCTGCGTCGCGCGCGACTCCTCCGTCTCAAGCTCGACGTTCCCCTCGCGGTACAACTCCACCTCCAGCCGCTTCGCACGGTCCAGCACCCCATGCCGCCCCATGTCCAACTGGCCGCGCATCGGGTGCTCCGCGTACATCTTCGCAAGGGCAAACCAACGTGGCTTCAGCCGCGGTTCCACCGCCTCCACGAATTCCAAGTATGCCCTCTCCGCCCCGGCGTCGTCGGTGTGGCACGTCATCGCGATGTATCGCCGCGCCCGCTCCTCGTCCACCGCCGAAGCCACCTCGCCAAGGTCCACCAGCCATCGCTCCATGTCCGCCACCGTGCGACAGGCACGGCCTGCCTCCTCCAGCCGGTCAAAATGCGGCGACAAGGCGGCCCAGTCCCCCATGTCCAACCCACCCGGCAGGAATCTCCGGGCCGTGTGCGGCGCCAATTCCCCAAACGGCAACACTGACATCCCCTCCACCCTGCCCCGCATCACCCACCCCTCCAAGCACGGAAACCCACCCCCGACGTCGGCACCTGGCCCACGGCATGAACACCGAACGTCCCGACATGATCAACCCGATGCCATCGAGGGCTTCCCATCCCACGCCCGCCACCTCGGCAGAGCACGACCAACCCGGATCCCCGATGGCGAGACTCGTTTCAGGCAGAATTCACTCCTCGCCGAGAATCCTCATCCTAAAAACGGCATTGAAGAGGGCTTCAAGGCAGGGAAATGGCCGTCCCATCAAGGCAAAGGGGCCCGGTGGGATCCATCCGACTCCTCACCCGGCGGGTGAGGTTGGAATGGGCCGGCCCGGGTTGCAGGCCGGGTGCCCTCACCCGGCGGTAACGTGTCGGAGCCGTCTCGGCTCTGGCTGGATCACGTCCAGCGGCAAGATGCCGCTGCCACTCTGCCCCAGCGATGCTCGGAGATTCGGCATGCTTGCCGCCGCGTGAGGGCACGCGGCCTACAGCATGGGCCATGCCTTGGGCTCCACCTGAGGGTCTGACGGATCCCCACACCCACTGCCGTTTTTGGGCTCATGCGGCCCGAAATCCAGCGTGCCCCTCCGCACGCTGCAATATCCAACGGCCTTCCGCCCCTGCCACCGCCGCCAAACCCCCATTCCCGCCAACGCCAAACCGGCTGCCATCCCCCACTCACCGGGCTCCGGCACCGCCGTCCATCCCTTCAACGTCAGGCTCCAGCCCTCCAGCCTCATCCGCCCCCCGACCTCCACGTCCGCCACGCTCAACACCCAACTCCCGTTCCCACCCATCCCGTTCATCACCGACAACATCCCGGGCCTCGTCCCATCCAACGGGTCCACTCGCCCGTCCGGCTCCAGCTCCCCGGTCATCACCCCCGACACAAGGCTCCTCGCGTGCACATCCCCGCCCGCAGCCCCGTCCGCGAACACCACGTCCCATCCATCATATCCATACCCAATCAACCCACCCGTGCCCCCTACCCACCCCCACGCCCACCCGGTTCAACAACACGCTCGTCGCAGCAAGGTCCTTCGTCAGCATCACCACCATCTCCGACGCAAACCCCTGCGGCGCTCCCACCAACCTCAACCCCACCTTCACCCCCGTCAGCACCTGCACCGCCGAGTCCCCCACCGTCACGCCAAACGTCGCCGGCGGATCCTGCACGTCCCCCAACGTCGTCCCCACCGTGAACGTCCTCACCTCCTCCACCAGCACCTGCCCCTGCATCCTCACCGCCGCCACCCACGGCAACACTCCCCAGACCACTCCCCTCAACCAGACCCACCCCGTCGCCTCAGGCCTCCTCTTCATCGACTGTGTGCCCCCTCGCATCCCATCCCCTAAGTAGAGTAGGCGAGGCTGGGGTGACGGAGTTAAACAGACCGCAGTTGTCAGTTTCCGGCCCCAGCCTCGCCCCTCATCAAACCGGACAGGCGGTTTTACCGCATCCGGCTTTCCGAGGGTCGTTCGTCGCATCGCTTCAT
>CAIYFP010000135.1 GCA_903925515.1 uncultured Verrucomicrobiota bacterium | reverse complement strand
GCTCGCTCCTCACAGACCTCTGCGGGTCTGCTCGTCACTCGCGCCTCGTTGGACACGAGAATCCCTCGCGGCGAAACACCAGCCCTTGGTGAGACACGACACTGGTTTTTCCCGGCGGCCGACGGGTGCCAAGGGGCGGATCTCCGCTACACGAGCCCTTCGATCCCCGTCCGTCCCACCTCCCGAGCATTTCAAAGAATCCGCCCCCGAGAATGAGGGGGGGGTTCCCGGCCAACTGCGGAACTTGGGTTCACGAGGGTTTTGAGTTTTTCAGCAGAACCAAAGCTTTGGATGTGACCCCATTGCTTGGCACGAAACCCAACGACGCGGCTGCGGCGAGGGCGGAGTTGCACGAAGGCGGGATGCGTGCGCGGAGGGAGACGGGCCGGTGCGACTGGCACCGGGAGGGGGTGGGGAGGGGCGGGCGATGGGTCGATTGGGCTCGGTGCTGGCGAGCTACTGGGGGGTGGAGCCGCCGAGGTTGGTGAAGACCATGACCAAGGCGCCGAGGATGGCGACGCCGAGGACAATGCCCACGACGAGGAAGATCTTGTTCACCTTGTTGTCCTTCTTGGCGAAGCCGCCCTTGGGGGCGACGACCAAGGTGTTGCCCTCGCCAAGGCGGACGGTCTGGCGGGGTTGCTCGGTCTGGCGCTTGCCGGTCTCGTAGCGCATCTCGACCTGTCCGAGCCGGAGGATTTGGCCGGGCTTGAGGACCCCTTCCTTGTCCGGGCCGAGCTGGATGTCGTTCAGGAAGGTTCCATTGGTGGAGTTCAGGTCCTTGACCAGGACATCGTCGCCCTTGAGCCAGACCTCGCAGTGATGACTGCTGACGGAGGGCTCGGCGATTTGGAACGAGTTGTCCTCGACACGACCCACCGTGGTCTTGCTCACGGATAATTCCGTGGAGCGCCCGACGAGGCCTTCGGTAAGGACAACCAATTTACCCATAGCGTGATTTGAGAAAGTAAAGCGGCCGGGACGCGGGGGGGTCAATGTCCGATTCAGCCCCTGCGCAGGATCATCTCGCGGAACTCGTCGAACAGGGGCGTGCTGTCGTGCGGCCCGGGCGCGGCCTCGGGGTGGTATTGCACGCAGAAGACGGGGCGGGCCCGATGCCGCAGCCCCTCGACAGTGCGGTCGTTGAGGTTGATGCGGTTGACCGCCACGTCCGAGGGGAGGGAGCCGGGATCGACGGCGAAACCGTGGTTCTGGGAGGTGATCTCGACCCGGCCGGTCTCGAGGTCCTTCACGGGCTGGTTGCCGCCGCGATGGCCGAACTTGAGCTTGAACGTCTTGCCGCCAAGGGCTTGCCCAAGGATTTGATGACCGAGGCAAATGCCGAAGGTGGGGACGCCCGAGTCGATCAACGTGCGGACCTCGCGGACGATGCCCGACAAGGCGGCGGGGTCACCCGGGCCGTTGGAAAGGAACACCCCGGCGGGCTTGCGCGCGAGGACGTCCGCCGCGCGCGCATGGGCGGGGACGACGTGCACCTTGAACCCCTTCTGGCGCAGGCGTCGCAGGATGTTGTACTTCACCCCGAAGTCGAACGCGACGATCGGGATGTCGGCCGGAGGCATCGGGTTTCGGACCTCGCGCGGGGAGCCGGTGAAGGGTTGGTTGCCTTGGACGAGGGCGAATGCCGGGCTCAGGCGATCGTCCGGGTCCCAATCAAACGCATCCTTGTGCGTCACCTCGGTCACGTAGTCGCGTCCTTCCATGCCGCCCCATTCGCGGGCGAGGCGCACCGCCTCCTCGTCCGTCAGGCCCGCCGTGGAGAGCGTCCCCGGGGTCGATCCGCGCGTCCGCAGCCGCTTCACCAACGCGCGCGTGTCGATGCCGTGGATGCCCGGGATATCGTTCTCCGAAAGGTAGGAATGAAGGTCATGGTCGGCGCGCCAGTTGGACACGACGGGGGACAACTGCCGCACGACGAACCCGGCCGCATGGGGTCGCCATGACTCCACGTCCTGCCGGTTCACCCCGTAGTTGCCGATCTCGGGGTACGTCATCGTCACGATCTGCCCCCGGTAGGACGGGTCTGTCAGGATCTCCTGGTAACCCGTCATCGACGTGTTGAAGCAAACCTCGCCCACGGCCGTGGTCCGGGCTCCAAAGGCAATGCCGCGGAAGACGGTTCCGTCGGCAAGGGCAAGAACGGCGGGCGCGCTCATGGGATTCTCACTGCGACTCTGCCCGGCGACCCACCACGGGCCCCGGACAAATTGGCGCGGAGTATGGGCGGCGTCACAAGGGGGTCAAACGTGGGTTTCGCCCATTCGTCAGGGCAGCGGGCGCCCGGCCCCTGCCTCGCATCGCAGCTCCGGCGCGGTTCCGTCCCATGCGAACGCCTCGGTCCGCCCCCCCGGCCACCGCACCTCCACCGTCGCCCGGCCCGTCGGCATGCCATGCAACGTCACGACGGCGGCATCATGGCCAAGGTAACCCCCGCCGCCATGGATCGCCCGTGATGGCCCCCGAATACCCCCGACCTCCCATCGGACGACCGCCCCGATCCCCTCCGGATTCCCCGGAGGCCCCTTCAATCGCACCCGCAACCCCGGCTTCCCTCCCCGGTTCCGCCACAGCCGCAACGGCCCCGAGTTGCAACCCATCGCCACGTCCGGCCGCCCGTCCTCGTCGAAGTCCGCCACCGCCACCGCCCGCTGGTCCTCCCGCGCAAAGATCCCCGACGCCTCCCATCCCATCCCCACGAACCCGCCCTTGCCGTCCCCCTTCATCAAGACCCCCACGCCCGCGTTGCCCGCGTCCGACTCCACGTCCGTCGGCGAGAAGTTCTGCGCCATGAGGACGTCGTCGGCCCCGTCGCCGTCGAAGTCCGCGACGGCCAACCCCATCCCGGGTGCCGCCTGGGCCTCGAAGGGCAACGCCCGCCTCCCGAACCGGCCGCCGCCGTTCAGGAACACGGACGACTCCAGCGTCGTCGCCTCAAGGACCCGCGCCATGGCCGCGACTTCGCCCATCAAGGCGGGGACGTCCAATCCCGCAAACTCCCGGTGCGTCCGCCAACGGGACGCCCATGTTGGCAAGGCCTGCCGTGCCCGCCCAAGGTTCATGAAGGGCCATTCCCTCCCGCGTTCGTCCACCCAGCCCATCACCATCTGCACCGCGCCGGCTCCCTCGAAGTCCCCGGCATGCAGGCGCAACGGCCGACCCGGCGCCACGTTCCATTCCGTGTTGGTGCCCCAGTTCGACGCCACCATGTCCATGCGCCCGTCGCCGTTGGCGTCCACCACCCCGACGCCGCGCCACAATCCCGTCTCCCCGGCGAGCCCCCACTCCCGCGTCATCTCCGTCCACCCGCCGTCCCGGCCGCGCCGGTACACCCGGATGGGCCCCCATTCGACGGCGAGGATCACCTCGGGGAAGCCGTCGCCATCGAGGTCCGCGCAGGTGCAGCCCTGCACCATGCCCGCCGACGCCATCGCCTTGTTCGCCGCCTCGTCGGGCTTCCATCCGTCCGGCATGCCCAGCCACAACCGGGTCACGCCCGGCTCCGGGTATCGCCCGGGCACGCCCCGGCTGGCCACCAGCAGGTCGAGGTCGCCGTCGCCGTCCATGTCGGACATCGCGAGCGCCCCCGGTTCGTCGGCCTGCGGGGGCAACTCGTCCGACACCTTGCCCATGGCCGGGTCGATCCGGAGGACGGACGCGGGTTCGCCGGGCTCGCCCTCGGCGTTGGAGAAGGCGGCGATCAATCTCGCCGGCCCGCCAACGGCCGGCATCACCAGCAAGCCGCCGATGTCCCGCGACACCTTGCGGGACAAGCCGTTGGTCCAGCGTTCGAGACGTCCGCCGCCGCGGTTGCGGAACACCGTGACCGCGCCGCCCCGGCCCGTGCCCGTCGCCATGTCCACGCGGCCGTCGCCGTCGATGTCGCCCCATGCGACGGCGGGGCCCTCAAGGGTGGTCTTGCGCCACAAGGAGGGCTGGCGCGCGAAGTCGTCGTGGTCGTTGTCGAGATGCCGGTGCGACAGCATCCCGCTGACGTCCTCCAACAGCGGGGCAGGGGGCCTCGGCGGGGCGGCGAGCGAGGACGCCGGCCGGGCGGATTCCTGAAAGACCTCGTACAAGCGGCCCGGGCGCGCGTCCTCGACGACGCTTTCGGAGCCGTCGCGCCAGAGGACCTCGACGCGAAGCCGGGCGTCGGGCCGTCCCGCCGCGAACGCGCGCAGGGGCTCGTCGCCGGAGAGGTAACGCCCGCCGGCCTGCACCTCCTGCTGTTGCAGGGGGGCCGCGCCGTTCAAGACGCGGATGCGTGCGCCGACGCCATGGGTGTTGGGGGTGCGGCCACGCAGCCGGATCGCCACGCGCGGGGCGGTTGCGTCGTTCCGGTACACGGCGCACCCGTGGTTCAGCTCGTTGACCACGACGTCGAGGTCGCCGTCGCCGTCGAGGTCGGCGACGGCCATGCCGGTGGCGATGCCGCGGTCGGCGAAGCCCCAT
>CAIYFP010000134.1 GCA_903925515.1 uncultured Verrucomicrobiota bacterium | reverse complement strand
CGGCCCCACAAGTCCACGGTCGGCACGTCGTAGTCCCAGCGCTTGCCCATGAAGGACAACCCATAGGGCGGGTCCGTGACGATGGACTCAACAAGCCCAACGTGGGGCAGGGCTTCCATGGAGTCGGCGAGGTACAGGCGGATGTTCTCGATGGCGAAGGTTGGGGTCATTCTCGAATTGCCCGTTTCCCGGGCCTAGGATGGACCTAGGGCGCGTTTTGTTTCGTTTCGGGTATCTCCGCCCCATGCGGGCATTTGAACGGCTTGAATCGGAACCGGCGTTGACGGTCCCCGGGAATGGATTCAATCCGAAGCAGGTAGCCATGCCCGCCGCAGCGGCATGACGCTTGGTGCGGCTTGAAGCCTTCGGTTGCCTCCCGGCGGGTCATGGCTCGCCCTCCGACCTATTTCCCGACGTCGGGACAATGGCCGTCACCTCCAGCCACACGGTCCCGGTGCTCTCGCACGCTCCGCATGGGTCGTGCGGGTATTCGTTCCAGCCCCCGCACCGCTTGCACCATGTCTCGCGGATTGGCACCTCGCACCGAACGCAGATATCGCCCCACCCCTTGCGCAGCCGGGAGGGCTTGTGCAAAAGACAGGTCATGGTTGGCCCTCCCTATTCGGTGACGTCACCTCAAAGGTCCGCAGCTCGACCCAATGGAATCCGCGCCCATTGCATGTCATGCAGTCCGTTGTCCATGTGAATGGACCCCAACGACCATACCCGAGGCACGCATGGCACCGCGCCTGCTCGATCGTCACGTCGCAATGCCTGCACCTCGTCTGGCATGACGTGGCCGTCTCTTTCGGCGCGTGGTGGCAGGCTAGGGTCATAGCGTTGGGCTCCATCGCTCAACTCCAGTTCCGTCGCACGTCCTGCATGGGCCGGAGTCGCGAGCGGAAGGATGGGAAAGCCCGCTCCCGTCGCACGACTCGCACAGCACGGGCGCAATCGGCAGCCCGCAGCCTCGGCAGATGTGGTAGAACGCGGCGATTGGGTCGCGGGGATCGTGCTTGCACTCGGGCCTTTTTGCTGGCGTCAGGGAAATGGTCATGGCTTGTCCTCCAACGCCCCCAGCGCCCGCTTCCGCGCCTCGTTGAGCTCAACGTAATCGTGAGCGGTCGTAGGCCTGTCGGCCACCATGGGCGCGGATGCGGCGAGCAGGTCCTTGAGCGCGGTCCGGATATGGGACTCCGCAGGCTTCAAGCCCACGACGTCCTCCCGCATCTCCTCGATGCGCGTGATGTTGGAGTCCCACCGGGCCAGCAGCTCGCCAACGCCTCGATCGTCCCATGACGTTGCCACCAGCCATGCTCGCTCGCCTTTTGGCAGCCGGTGAAACGCTCGCCACTCCCCCGGCTTCATCTCGGCCTCAATGACGCCGTGCCGGTCGATGCGGATTCGTTGCGGGACCCCGGCGAAGTCACCCTTGTAGGCCGTGGGGCCTCCGCTGAACAGGCTCTTGGCGATGCGGTCAAGGAAGCTCATTTGTCAGGATGTGATGGAGATGATTGAGGCCGATTCTAAACCCGCACGCGCCCTTGTGCCCGCCGCCGCCGTGCTTGACGGCGATCTTGGACAGGTCGAGGTGCTCGCGGCCGGGCGCGTGGTACAAGCTCACCGTCACCGCGTCGCCGGTCCAGCGCCACGCGAAGCAGGCGTCGTGTTCAGGCTTGATGCCACCGCGCAGGAGGTCGGAGTTGCCACGCTGCCCAATGTTCAGGGCGCAGAACGTGAGGCCCTCCCACTTGATCGTGTGCGCATAGGCCGCGCTG
>CAIYFP010000133.1 GCA_903925515.1 uncultured Verrucomicrobiota bacterium | reverse complement strand
CGGGAAGCGTTCGGGCTGGAGGGGGAAGCGTTCGGGTTGGAGGGGGAAGCGTTCGGGTTGGAGGGGGAAGCGTGTTCCCTGATCCGCGCGTGAGCCTTTCTTGAATGCCCGGTTCTCGCCTCACGCGGTGCCGTCGGAAGTGTCGGCACGAAGCCTGCCGCAACCCGCCCGCTCGCGGATCGTGAGCTTGCCACCTCCCGACGCGAGGATTTGGGTTGGCCGCGGTTCAACCATGGCAAGTTCATCGCCTCGCCGCGCCCGCCTTGGCCGAGATCGCGGGGGGCATGAAACACCCTCTTCTGCCCCGGCCGTTTCCGGGCGCCGAGGCATCGCAATGGACTTTGCTCTTTCCGGCCCGCGCCCGACCGGATAGGCAACCTCCATGACACGCCGCTCCTTCCTCCACCATGGCTCCGCCGCGCTCGCCGCCGCCACCGCCATCTCCTACGTCCCCACCACCTTCGCGCGCGAGCCCAAGCCCCGGCGGGTCGGGCTCATCGGCAGCGGTTGGTATGGCAAGGCCGACCTCCTCCGGTTGATCCAGGTCGCGCCCGTCGAGGTTGTCTCCCTGTGCGACGTGGACAAGCGGATGCTCGACGAGGCAGCCGGCATCGTCGCCGGGCGCCAGAAGTCCGGGAAACGTCCCCGGCTGTACGCCGACTACCGGAAGATGCTTGCCGAACGGGACCTTGAGGTGGTCCTCATCGCCACGCCCGACCACTGGCATGCGCTGCCCCTGATCGAGGCGTGCAAGGCGGGCGCCGACATCTACGTGCAAAAGCCGACCGGCGTGGACGTGGTCGAGAGCCAGTCGATGCTTGCGGCCGCGCGCAAGCACGGCCGCGTCGTCCAGGTGGGAACCCAACGCCGTTCGACCCCGCACCTCGTTGAGGCGCGCGATCGCTTCATCAAGGAGGGGCGCCTCGGCAAGATCGCCTACGTCGAGGTCTGCTGCTACTGGCACATGCGCAACCGCGACACCCTTGCCACCGCGCCGGACACCGCGCCGCCCGACCACCTCGACTGGGACATGTGGACCGGCCCCGCGCCCATGCGTCCCTACAACAAGATCGCCCACCCCCGCGGCTGGCGCGCCTTCATGGAGTACGGCAACGGCATCGTGGGCGACATGTGCATCCACATGCTCGACATGGTCCGCTGGATGATGGGCCTCGGCTGGCCCGTGTCCGTGGCCTCGTCCGGCGGCATCCTCATGGACAAGGCCGCCCGCGCGAACATCACCGACACCCAGACCGCCACCTTTGACTTCAACGACGTCAAGGTCGTGTGGACCCACCGCACATGGGGCGAGACCCCGGACCCCAAGTACCCGTGGTCCGCCACGTTCTACGGCGAGAAGGGCACCCTGAAGGCCAGCGTCTTCAGCTACGACTTCATCCCCCGAAACGGCGGCAAGCCCGAGCACAAGGACCAGGTCATGGAACTCGACCTGTACCCCGAGGATCGTGACGAGAAGGACCTCGAACGCCACGTCGCGCCCGCCATCCGCGGCCACATGAGGAACCTCCTCGACTGCATCGACACCCGCTCTCGTCCCGTCGCCGACATCGAGGAGGGGCACATCTCCACCGCCTCCTGCATCCTCGCCAACCTCTCGATGAAGCTTGGGCGCACCCTCCGCTGGGATCCCGCGAGGCACGAGGTCATCGGTGACAAGGAGGCCAACAAGCTGCTCGCGCGCCCCTACCGCGCCCCGTGGGTGCATCCCACCCCGGGCAAGGTCTAGGGGAACCGCGGCCTCGTCGCGCCACCCTCCCGATGGCCGACGCTCCAGCAGCGGCCTTGCGCCACTTTACCCGGCCCACGCCGCGCCCACGCCCCGGGCGTCCTCGCGGTGTTCCTCGAGTTGGCGTGTCGAGAACGCGACCATGTCCGCCGCGGCGGACCCGTGCCGCGCCCGATACCACTCGGCAGTAGCCTGCACCGCCCTGCGAAACGGCCATGCCGGACGCCAGCCCAGGACGGCGCAGGCACGGTCGATGCTGAGGTTGAGCAGGGCCGATTCCTTGGCCTGCCCGTCGCCCGCCTCGTGACGCCAACGCCCCGGCCAATGCCGGTGAAACTCGCCCACCAACTCGCCCACCGTCCGGCTCCCGTCCGGCCCGGGCCCGAAGTTGAACGCATCCGGCGCCGAGCCCGAGCCATCGAGGCGCGTCGCGACCTGCATGTATCCCGCAAGGCAGTCGAGGACATGCTGCCATGGGCGTGTCGAGGAGGGGTTCCGCAGGACGAGTTCCTCCCCCGAAACCAAGGCACGCACCGCGTCGGGCAGCACCCGGTCCGCCGCGTAGTCACCGCCGCCGATCACGTTTCCGGCCCGGACCGTCGCGACCCGGCCCGGGCCAAAGAAGCAACGCCGCCACGAATGCGTGACGATGTCCGCCGCCGCCTTCGCCGCCGAGTACGGGTCGAGCCCGCCCAAGGCGTCGGTTTCCCGGTAGCCATGCTCCCAGCCGAGGTTCTCGTACACCTTGTCCGTGGTGACCACGACCACCCTTGCTCCGGGCCCGAGTGCCCGCGCCGCCTCAAGGACATGGGCCGTGCCAAGCACGCAGGAGGTCAGCGTGTCCATCGGCTCGCGATACGACAATCGCACCAGCGGCTGGGCCGCGAGGTGGAACACCACGTCCGGCTTCACGCCCTGCAACCACGCCCGCAGGAGCGGAAGATCCCGGATGTCGCCCTCGGCCGAGGATGACAACGAGGCGCGGCCCAGCACCTCATGGAGGCAAGGCTGCGTGGGCGGCGGCAGGCTGAAGCCATGCACTCGCGCTCCCAGCCGGGAGAGCCAGAAGGCCAGCCATGCGCCCTTGAAGCCGGTATGCCCCGTGATGGCGACGCGGCGGCCCGAGTAGAATTCCTTGAACATGGGGAGAGCGGGTGGCGGCGCCGGCTACCACGTCTTCCACGGGGCCCGGCCCTGCTGCCAGAGCCCCTCCAGCAACTGCTGCTCCCGGAAGGTGTCCATGCACTGCCAGAAGCCGTCATGGCACCATGCCTTGAGCTGGCCGTCCCGCGAAAGGCGCTCGAGCGGACCGCGCTCGAAGACGCAGTCGTCGCCCTCGTCAAGATACGCGGCCACGCGCCGGTCCATGACCATGAAGCCGCCGTTGATGTAGGCGTTTTCCCGCTCCGGCTTCTCCCGGAACGCCGTGATCGTCTGCCCGTCCATCGCCAGCTCGCCGAACCGCCCCGTCGGCTTCACCGCCGTGATCGTCGCCACCGCCCCATGCGCCTTGTGGAACGCCACCGACCCGTTGATGTCGCTGTCGGTCAGGCCGTCCCCATACGTGAACAGGAAGGTGTCGTCCGTCACGTGCGCCATCGCACGCCTCAGCCTGCCCCCGGTCTGCGTCGCAAGCCCCGTCTCCAGCAACGTCACGGTCCAGTCCTCCTCCTCGTGCGTGTTGTGGTAGCGGATGTGCGGCTGGCGCCCCAGGCGCAGCGTCACGTCGGACGTGTTCCACAGGTAGTTGCGAAAGTAGTCCTTGATCACCTCGCCCTTGTAGCCAAGGCACAGGATGAAGTCCTTGTGCCCGGCCTGCGCGTAGAGCTTCATCACGTGCCAGAGCACCGGGCGCCCGCCCACGGGCACCATCGGCTTCGGACGGTACTCCGTTTCTTCGCGAAGGCGGGTTCCTAGCCCACCGCACAGGATGACGACTTTCATTGCGGCTGATTTCCCAGCCTATCCCGCGTCGCCCGGGCGTTCCCAGCCGGATTTCAACATCCTTCCCCCGCCAACCATGCTGCCTTCCCGAAAGTTCCATCTTGAATCCAGACCCAAGGCATCAGCCCATAGGCGGCCGCGGGCAACGCCCCATGGCGGCCCGTCACGCGCACATGACGAGACATACGAAGAGCCTCCTCGCCCTTGGCCTGATGTGGGCCACGTGGACTGGTTGCAAGCCGCCCGGCAACGGAGCCGCCCCGGGCCAAGCCCGGCCCGGCGGCCCCATGGCAGTCCAGGTCGTCGCCGTGCCCGCACGGCAACAACCCGTCACGGAGGTCGTCCCGCTCGTCGGCTCCATCGCCGCCAACGAGTCCGTCGAGGTCAAGTGCGAGGCAGACGGCACCGTTTCGGACATCCGCTTCGAGGAAGGCCAACGCGTCGAGAAGGACGCCCTGCTCGTCGCGCTGGACGAGACCAAGTTCAAGGCAACCCTCGCCGAGGCCGAGGCGAGCCAAGCGCTTGCCGAGGCCAACTTCAAGCGCGCCCGCCAGCTCGCCTCGGAAAAGCTGATCTCCCAGGCCGAGTTCGAGCAGGCCTCCGCCACCTTCACCATGAACCAGGCCTCCGTGGAGCTCCGGCGCCGCAACCTGCGCGACGCACGCATCCTCGCCCCCTTCGCCGGCACCGTCGGCACCCGCCTCATCAGCCCCGGGCAAGTCATCTCGCGCCAAACCACGCTCACCTCGCTCGTGGACCTCCAGACCGTGAAGGCCGAGATGAACGTCCCCGAGCGCAACCTCGGGCAGATCGCCGTCGGCCAACGGATACGCTTCCGCGTGGATGCCTTCCCCAAGGACGCCTTCGAGGGCGAGGTCTATTTCGTGTCCCCCCAGCTCGACCTCGCCACCCGCACCGCCCTCGTCAAGGCCCGCGTCCCCAACCCCGACGGCCGCCTCCGCGCCGGCATGTTCGCCAAGCTCGACCTTGCCGTCCGGCTGCGCGACGACGCCCTTGTGGTTCCCGAGCCCGCCCTTCTCTCCAACGGCGACTCCTTCTCGGTCTTCGTCGTCACCCCCCAGACCAACGCCGTCCTGCGGCCCGTCAAGGTTGGCCTCCGCCTCGCCGGCAAGGCCGAGGTCCTTTCCGGCCTCACCAACGGCGAGGTCGTCGTCGTCGAGGGTCACCAGAAACTCTTCCCCAACGCGCCGGTGCGTCTCGCCCCGGCCACCTCCGCGGCCGCGTACAACCCCTAGGTCTCCCGCCACCCCGCGCAGCCCGCCGCCTCGTCGCCCATCCCTGCATCGCTCGGCCCCAGTCCACCCTCGCCCACCCGCATCCCATGTTCCTCAGCCGCGTCTCCATCAAGCGCCCCATCCTGGCCACGATGCTCAACCTCTCGCTCGTGCTCTTCGGCCTCATCTCCCTTGGCCGACTGCCCGTCCGCGAGTTGCCGGACATCGACCCGCCCATCGTCTCCGTCACCACCGTCTATCCCGGCGCCAACGCCCAGGTCGTCGAGACCGAGGTCACGGAGCGCCTTGAGGAAGCCATCAACAACATCGAGGGCATCCGCACCCTCACCTCCGAGTCCCGCGAGCAGGTCTCCAACATCACCATCGAGTTCGAGCTCTCCCGCCAGATCGACCTCGCCGCCCAAGACGTTCGCGACCGCGTCAGCCGCGTCCGCGGCGCCCTTCCCGACGACATCCTCGAGCCCGTCGTGGCCAAGCAGGACGCGGACGCCCAGGCCGTCCTCTGGGTCGCCATGAACAGCGCGCGCCATTCCCCGCTCGAGCTCAGCACCATCGCCGAACGCATCGTCAAGCCCCGCTTCCAGACCGTCCCCGGCGTCTCCTCCATCATCATCGGCGGCGAGAAACGCTTCGCCATGCGCCTCTGGCTCGACTCCGCACGCATGGCCGCGCGCCGCGTCACCGTCCTTGATGTCCAACGCGCCCTCCGCCAGCAGAACATCGAGCTCCCCTCCGGACGCGTCGAGAACCTCGACCGCGAAATGACCATCCTCACCCGCGGCGAGCTCAAGACCGCCGCCGAGTTCAACGAGCTGGTCGTCCGCGCCGACGGCACCTCCGTGGTCCGCCTGCTGGACGTCGGCCGCGCCGAGGAGGGCGTCGAGGACTACCGCACCACCGCCCGGGCCAACGGCCTTCCCACCGTGTTCCTTGGCATCGTCAAGCAATCCAAGGCCAACGCCGTGGCCGTCGCCCGCGGCATCCGCGCGCAAGTGGCCGGGCTGGAGGGACAAATCGACGCCGGCATCACCCTTCGCGTCACCTACGACGAGGCCGTCTATGTCGAGAAGGCCATCTCCGAGGTCTGGGACACGCTCCTCGTCGCCTTCCTCCTCGTCGTCTTCATCATCTTCGTCTTCCTCCGGAACCTCCGCGCCACGCTCATCCCCTCCGTTGCCATCCCCGTCTCCATCGTCGCCACCTTCGCCGTCCTCCACCTCTTCGGGTACTCTATCAACATCCTTACCATGCTCGCCCTCGTGCTCGCGATCGGTGTCGTCGTGGACGACGCCATCGTCGTGCTCGAGGCCATCCACCGGCACATCGAGGAGGGCTTGCACCCCATGCAGGCCGCGTACAAGGCCATGGAGGAAATCTCCGTCGCCATCGTCGCCATCACGCTCTCGCTCGTCGCCGTCTTCATCCCGCTCGCCTTCCAGTCCGGCCAGACCGGCCGCCTCTTCATCGAGTTCGCCGTCGCCGTCTGCGGCTCCGTGGTCATCTCCGCCATCGTGGCCCTCACCCTCTCCCCCGCCATGGCCGCGCGCCTGCTCAAGCCCGTGCAGCGCGAGAACCACGGGCCCCTCTACCGTGCCTTGGAAGCCATTTTCGACGGCATGGGACGCATGTATGGCCGCGTGCTCCGCCCGTTCGTCCTCGCCGCACGCGCCCTCTCAAGGCCCCTTGCTCGCCTGCCGCTCCCCCTTCGCGGCATCGCCGGCGTCCTTCTCGTCGCCCTCATCGCCCTCCTCTCCGGCGGCGCCGTGCTCCCCCTCTTCAACGCGCTCGACAAGGATTTCCTGCCGGACGAGGACAAGGGCCGCGTCTTTGCCTTCATGGTGACCCCGAATGGCTCCACCGCCGAGTTCACGGACCGGCAGCTTCGCAAGCTGGAGTCCTTCGTCGCGGAGGTTCCCGAGATCGTCGCCTACGCCGCCATCGTGGCCCCCGGCTTCTCCGGGCCAGGCCAAGCCACCTCCGGAATCCTGTTTGCAACCCTCAAGGACGGCCCGCGCCGCTCCATCCAGGAGATCATCAACGGCCCGGGCGGCCTCCGCTCCAGGTTCATGGGGCAGGTCGAGGGCGGCATCGCCATCCCCAACATCCCCAAGGCCATCGGCCGCTCCTTCTCCGCGCCCTTCGAGCTCGTCCTCCAGAACCAAGACCTTGACGCCCTCAACCGCGTTGCCTCGGCCACCGCCAACCAGCTCCGCCAATTGCCCGGCCCAGGCGGCCAACCCCTCCTTCAGAACGTCCGCGTCTCCTACGAGGTCAACAAGCCCGAGCTCGAGATCTCCGTCGATCGCCCGCGCGCCGCTTCCCTCGGGGTCTCCATCGAGGACATCTCGCGCACCCTCCAAATCCTGTTTGGCGGGCTGGACCTTTCGCGCATCAAGGTGGCCGGGAAGGAATACAAGGTCATCGCCCAGCTCGAACGTTCCTCCCGCCTCACACCCCAGGACCTCGACACCCTCTTCGTCCGCTCCTCCTCGGGGCAGCTCATCCAGCTCTCCAGCCTCGTCAACCGCAGGGCCGGAGCCGCGCCCAACGCCATCAATCACTACGGCCGCATCCGCTCCGCCACCATCTCCGGCTCCCCGGCGCCCGGCGCCACCATGGGTGCCGTCGTCGCGACCACCGAGGCCTTCCTTGCCCGCGAGCTTCCGGCCGGGACCACCTACGCATGGTCCAGCGAGGCGCGCGACCTTCGCGAGGCCAACACCGAGGTCTGGTGGGTCTTCGGGCTCGCGCTCGTCATCGTGTACATGACCCTCGCCGCCCAGTTCGAGAGCCTCGTTCACCCCTTCACCGTCATCCTCGCCGTCCCGCTCGCGCTCGTCGGCGCCTTCGGCGGACTCCTCCTCCTTCATCGCCTTGGCCTTTCGGGGGCCATCCCGCCCCTCCCCTCCATGAACTGGAACCTCTTCTCCCAGGTGGGCGTCGTCCTCCTCCTCGGCCTTGTCACCAAGAACTCCATCCTCCTTGTCGAGTTCGCCAACCAACAGGCCGAACATGGCATCGATCCCGTCGAGGCCATGCTCCAGGCTGGCGTCGTACGCCTCCGGCCCATCCTCATGACCGCGCTCTCCACCGTCGCCGGCATCCTGCCCATCGCCGTCGGCTTCGGCGCCGGCGCCGAGTCCCGCCGCCCCATGGGCGTCGCCGTCGTCTGCGGCATGGTGACATCGACGCTCCTGACCCTCCTTGTCATCCCGGTTGTGTACGTCGTCTTCGCATCCCTCCAGGCGTCGGCACGCCCTTCCCCCGGCGAGGTGCCGTCGAACAGCATGGAGACACCCCCGTCCCCGGCACCCTCCCGCCCATGACCCAAGCCACGGCCATCCCCCGCGTCGTCTGCATCGGCGAGGTCCTCTGGGACCTCCTGCCTTCCGGACCCCGGCTCGGCGGCGCCCCATGCAACGTCGCCTGCCATGCTGCAAGCCTTGGCATCCATGCCGCGATGATCTCCGCCGTCGGCGCCGACGCCCTCGGTCGCCATGCGCTGGATTCCCTCCGCTCCCGTGACATCGACGTCCGCGCCGTCGCCACCCTTCCGGACACCTCTACCGGCACCGTCCATGTCGCTGTCGATGCCCATGGTCATCCCACCTTCGACATCGTCCGGGACGTCGCATGGGACCGGATCGATGCCTCGGACGCCGCCCTTGCAGCCGTGGCGTCCGCCGACGCCGTCTGCTTCGGCACGCTTGCCCAGCGGACACCCGGAGCCCGATTGGCCATCAACCGCCTCCTCGCCTCGACTCGCCCCGGGGCCCTGCGCGTCTGCGACATCAACCTGCGCCCTCCGTTCCATGGCCCGGACGTGATCGAGGATTCGTTGCGGCGTTGCTCGGTGCTGAAGCTCAACGAGGACGAATTGGCCGTCCTTGCGGCCCGATTCGGGCTGGAAGGCACGCCGTGCGAACAGGTCGCGCGCATCGCCTCGGCGTTTGGCCTCGCCGCCGTGGCCCTCACCATGGGGCGTGATGGTGCCGGCCTTTGGCTCGACGGCCAATGGCTCTCCCGGCCCGCCCCGAGCATCGACGTCATCGATTCCGTCGGGGCCGGCGACGCCTTCACGGCCACCCTGATCCGCGGCTTGCTGGGGGCATGGTCCCCGGATTTCCTCCTCGAACGCGCCATCGAGGTCGCCGCCTTCGTTTGCACCCAGCACGGCGCCACGCCACGACTCCCGGACCCCCTCCGGACCGGGCCAAAAAAATCCGGAGAAAGACGGTAACGGCCAAAATAGGAGGTCGTAGGCCCCCGACGACATCCTATGAATAATCGTTGGATTAACCTGTTGGTCGCGGCCGTTTGTGCCGCGCAAGTCGCCACCTCAACCCTCGCCGCCGACACGGACGCCCCCAAGGCGCCCGCGGCCGCGTCGAAGAAGCCATCCGGAAGCACCTATCCGTTCCGGGGCACGGTGGAGTCGGTCAACCTCAACGCACGCACCATCACCCTGGAGGGCAAGAAGTCCGAGCGCGTCCTCCACGTGACGGCAGACACCACGCTCGAGAAGGACGGCAAGCCGGCCAAGCTCGAGGAGGTCGCCCCGGGCGACTACGCCAAGGGACTGGTCAATCGTCCCGAAGGCTCCCGCGAGATCCTGGTCAAGGCCACGCTCGGTCCCAAGCCCGAGCGCAAGCCTCGCCAGAAGGCCACGGAGCCCGCCGAGACCGGCAAGGAGTCCGCTTCCAATCGCTAGGCACGCCTAGCCGCAAACAACCAAGCACCCGGCCAGCCATCCTTGATGCGCTGGCCAACCCATGGCCGCCGCGGGAAAACCCATCCTGCGGCGGCCTTTTGCGTTTCAAGACGCGCCCAAAACCCCGTGTGAGGAGGCGGCAAGCTCCCGATCTGCGAGGAGGTGAGTGGCGGTAGGCTGCGTGCCCACACGCCGTCGCAGCGAATGGGCGACCGCGTCATGGGCTCGGCTGGGCTCATCCGACGAGACCTCCGCGTCCATCTGCCATGAAGCCGGAGGCTTTCCAGCGTGTAGCCGGGGGGCGAGGAGCGAAGCGACGACACCACCGGGGACCCGTGCGAACGTGAACCCCGGCATCCCGGCAGGGATGCCAGCGCCGGGGGCGGGACTGGGCTGGCACGCACCCGGGTGCGGAGGGTGATGGGGATCGGTGACCAGTGGCATCGCTTCGCTCAACCACCGGCTCCCTGCTGCGAAACCTTCGGTTTCGAGCAAGGGATCCCATGCGATCGGTCCTTCGAGGGGCCAAGGCGTCATTCCCCTGCATGGGGATGCCCGGGTTTTTTGGGGAGGGTGAATGGATGGGGGCCTTCGGATCCATCGGTTTGCCAATCCATCCGCGTCCGAGGCCGGAGCCGTGAACCGAAGAATTCCTTACGCGGGGATCAGGGGGGCGCCTCCCGCATTGCAGCGGCCCCCGGCGCATGGATAGCCTTGGCCCATGACGTTGACCGAAAAGCTGCTGGCGCGCGCGGCCGGCAAGGCGCGGGTGGTTGCCGGCGAGAACATCTGGGTGAAGACGGACGTCCTCATGACCCATGACGTCTGCGGCCCGGGCACCATCGGCGTGTTCAAGCGGGAGTTCGGCAAGGACGCCCGCGTCTGGGACCGCCAACGCGTCGTCATCATTCCCGACCACTACATTTTCACCGCGGACTCCAAGTCCAACCGCAATGTGGACATCCTTCGCGACTTCGCGCGCGAGCAGTCGCTACCCTATTTCTACGACGTCATCGACGACCCGTCCGGGCATTGGAAATTTGATGCCTCGAAGGGCCTGCTTCGGCGCCAGTATGGATCCCAGTACGCCGGCGTCTGCCATGCCGCGTTGCCCCAGAAGGGGCACACGCGACCGGGCGAGGTCTTGTTCGGAACCGATTCCCACACCTGCATGGCCGGTGCCTTCAACGAGTTCGCCACCGGCATCGGCAACACGGACGCCGGGTTTGTCATGGGCACCGGCAAGCTGCTGATCAAGGTGCCCGAGACGATGCGGTTCCGTCTCGAGGGTCGTCTCCAGCCCGGCGTGATGGCCAAGGACCTCATCCTCCACATCATCGGCGAGATCGGCTTCGATGGCGCCACCTACCGCGCCATGCAGTTCGACGGCCCCGGCGTGGCCTCCCTCTCCATGGACGACCGCATGACCGTTGCCAACATGGCCATCGAGGCCGGCGGCAAGAACGGCATCTTTCCCTTCGACGCCCGTACCGCCGAGTACGTCGAGTCCCGAACGCGCCTCAATGGAACCCGGTCCCACTACGAGCCCGTCGAACCCGACCCCGGCCAGTCCTTCTGCTACGAGCTGGTTGTCGAGCTGGACAAGCTGGAGCCCACCGTCGCCTGCCACCCCGATCCCGGGCAGCGCAAGAGGGCCAAGGACATGCGCGACGTCCGCCTCGACCGCGCCTACATCGGTTCCTGCACCGGCGGCAAGACGTCGGACTTCGTCGAGTTCGCCCGGGTCATCCGAGGGCGCCGTGTTGCCATCGACACGTTCGGAGTTCCTGCTACCCCGGAGATCGTGCATGAGCTCCAGACGACCCGCTGGGATGGGCAAACCGTCTGGGACATCATGGTCCATGCCGGCGTCCAGATGACCGAGAACGCCGGTTGTGCCGCCTGCCTCGGCGGCCCCGTCGATACCTTTGGCCGCATGAACACGCCCATGAAGTGCATCAGCGCCACCAACCGAAACTTCCCGGGTCGCATGGGACACAAGGATTCCCAGGTGTTCTTGGCCAGCCCCGCGACGGTCGCGGCCTCTGCCTTGGCTGGCCACGTGGAGGATCCTCGCGCCTTGGTCGGGGCCTAGTCTCCATTCATGGGGCGAGGACATCGTTCCCGTCACCCGAGGACGTGCACCCTATCTCCAAGGATTGTCCATGGCGGGGGCATGGCGGGACGGCCTGGGCGAGGGGATCCGAAGCCCGGACGATTCAATGGGGAAAACGGTGGCTCCACGCCAGAGTGCTTCCTGCGCAAGGCGAGGCTCTTGCAGAAGAGGCCGAGCCAGTCACCACGGCCCCAATCCATCCTATGGGCCCAAGCTGCCCGGCAAGCCGCCCGGCCGAACACTCCATCCCGCGCGTTGCGGGCGCGCCGCCATGGGATGATTCCGAAGCGCCGACCGCCTGACGAGCCGATGCCTTCCGCCCGCCTATCGGGTCCGGCGCACGTACAGGGCCTTGAGGTAGCGTGCCTCGGGGAAGTCTGCCGGATGATCGGGCTCGTGCCCGGCGATGCGTTCCTCCGTCCATTCAAGGCCCGAGGCGCGCAAGGCGTGGCGCGTGGCGGAGAGGAACTCGTCGGTGGACACGTGCGCGGAGCAGGACGCGGCGAGGAGGCATCCGCCGGGAGCGACACACGGGGCGCCCAGCCTTGCGAGGCGTTGGTAGGCCTCGATGGCGCCCAGGCGCTCCTGTTCGCGCTTCGCGAAGGACGGCGGGTCGAGGATCACGATGTCCCATGCGCCACGCGGTGCCTTTTCGAGCCATGGAAAGGCGTCGGCATGGACTTGGTGATGGCGGGCGCGGGCGACGGCGGGATGGCGGATGTTGAGGGCCATGTTGCGTCGTGCGGTGGCGAGGGCGTGCGGGGAGATGTCGAGGTCCGTGACCTCGCGCGCGCCGCCCCGGGCCGCGTGGACGGAAAAGCCGCCGGAAAAACTGAAGACGTTGAGAATGGAGGCTCCGGAGGCCATGCGGCCGACCTCGCGTCGGTTGCCACGTTGATCGAGGAAGAAGCCCGTCTTCTGGCCGCGCACGACGTCGGAGTCGAAGGCGATGCCGTCCTCGTGGAAGACGACGGAGTGCGAGGTGTCGGTGCCGAGGAGGTTCTGGCCGTCGGCAAGGCCGAGGGATTCGGCGGACGCGGCGATGTTCCGGCTGAGTCGAAGGACGATGCGGGCGGGTTGGAGGCGTGCTTGGAGGAGTTCAACGAGGTTGAGCCCGGGGAGGGGCGGGGCCATCGACGGTGCCATGGACTGGGCCGCCGTGGCCGGGCTGGAGCCACCGAGGGAGCCCAGCCATGAGGGCGTGTAGGCCTTGAGCACGAGGCAATCGCCGTATCGATCGAGCACGAGCCCCGGGAAGCCGTCGGACTCGCCGTTCAGGATGCGGTAGCCGGTGGTCTGAGGCGACGCGACGGGCAGGCGTCGTTGGAGCGCGGCATCGAGGCGGGCGGCCCACCATGGTGCGTCGAGCGAGACGGGCGCGCCCTTGTGAAGAATGCGAATGGCAAGCGGCGAGCCGGGGTCGTAAAGGCCAAGGGCGAGGAATCGGTCGTTGCGGTCATAGACGACGGCGAGCTCGCCTTGGATGCCATCGCGGCTTGGGTCGCGGACCTTGTCTGAATAGACCCAGGGATGGCCGGCGCGAACGGCGGCCTCGGCGGCGCCGGTGAGGCGGAGCCGAAGACGTGGGCGGGACGGGTTCGGGTTCAAGACGGGGACGGGTGGGTGGCGGCCTCCTGCTGGAGCGAGGCGAGCACCTCGGGATCGCGCACGTCCACCCAGCGGCCTTGGATTTCGAGGCCTGCGACCACATGGCCGGAGGCGACCATGTTGGAGATGGCGTCGGTCAGCTCGAACTCGCCGCGCGGGGACTTCTGGAGCCGGGCCGTGAAGTCGAAGAGGACGGGGGCGAAGACGTAGATACCGGCGTTGTACCATGCCGGTTGGCCGGGCTTGAGCCAGCCCTCGGACCGGAGGAGCTCGACCTCGGCGGGCGACGGCTTTTCCACGAGGCGGGTCAGCTCGAAGCGTTCGTTGAAGAAGTTGATCCCGCCCTTGGTGACGTCCTCCCCCGCGGTCACGGTCAGGAGTCCGCCGAACGGGCCCTCGGACCAGCGATGCAGCATGCGGCCGTAGGTTTCCGGATGGACGAGGATGTCGCCATAGGTGAGGAGGAAGTCGTCGTTGCCGACGAAGTCGCGAGCGACCTCGGGGGCCTTGCCTGTTCCGTCCTGGACGACCTGGCGGCGGTACTGGATGCGTGCGCCGAGGGCGGAGCCGTCCTTGAAGTGCTCCTCGATGGTCTCGGCGTGCCATCCGGTGACGATGCAGAGGTCGCGGATGCCATGGGCGACGAGGCCCTCGACGATGTGTTCGAGGATGGGGCGGCCATGGACGGGGAGCATGGGCTTGGGGATTTCCTTGGTAAGGTCGCGCATGCGGGTGCCCTTGCCCGCGGCGAGGATGATGGCCTTCATGCTGCTTGAAGCGTCACGCGATCAGCTCGCGGACGACGTTGCCATGGACGTCGGTCAGGCGGAAGTCGCGGCCGGCATGGTGGAAGGTGAACCGTTCGTGGTCGAAGCCGAGGAGCCAGAGGAGCGTGGCGTGAAGGTCATGGACATGGACGACCTTCTCGGCGGCGGCGAAGCCGAACTCGTCGGTGGCGCCGTGGACATGGCCTTGGCGGGCGCCGCCGCCGGCGAGCCACATGGTGAAGCCATGGTTGTTGTGGTCGCGGCCGTTCTGCTTGCCGGCGTTGGCGCCGGGTGTGGGCAGCTCGACGGTGGGGGTGCGTCCGAACTCGCCGCCCCAGATGACGAGGGTGTCGTCGAGCATGCCGCGTTGCTTGAGGTCGGAGAGGAGGGCGCCGATGGGCTGGTCGGCCTCCTTGGCGAGGCGGCGGTGGTTGGACTCGATGTCGTCATGGTTGTCCCATGGTTGGCCGGCGCCGTGCCAGACCTGGACGAAGCGGACGCCGCGTTCGAGGAGGCGTCGTGCGACGAGGAGCTGGCGGGCCTGGGTTCCCTCGCCGTACATGCGGCGCACGTGCTCGGGCTCGCGCTGGATGTCGAAGGCGTCCGTGGCGTCGAGTTGCATGCGGAAGGCGAGCTCGAAGGACTGGATGCGGGCCTCGAGCTGGGCGTCGGCGGCGCGTGCGCGTTGATGACGGAGGTTGAGCTGGTGGAGGAGGTCGAGTTGGGCGCGTTGCTCCTGGAGGCCGTGGTAGGGGTTTGCGACGTTTTCGATGAGGCGTTCGATCTTGGTGTGCTCGGTGTTGATGTAGGTGCCCTGATAGACGCCGGGCAGGAAGGCGGACTGCCAGTTCTGGGATTCCTGGATGGGGGTAGCCGCCCGGGCACAGCACGACGAAGCCGGGCATGTTCTGGTTTTCGGAGCCGAGGCCGTAGGTGACCCACGAGCCAAGGCTTGGGCGCACGAGGCGTGCCTCGCCGCAGTTCATCAGGAGCAGGGAAGGCTCGTGGTTGGGGACGTCGGCCTTCATGGAACGGATGACGCAGAGGTCGTCCGCGTGCCGGGCGACGTGAGGAAAGAGCTCCGAGACTTCGAGGCCGCACTGGCCGTGGCGGCTGAACTTGAAGGGCGAGCGGTAGGCGGCGCCGGTGCGGCGTTCGGTCTTGAGCTGGACGGGGATTTCCTTGCCATGCCAACGGTCGAGGGCGGGCTTGGGGTCGAAGGTGTCCACATGGGAGGGGCCGCCGTTGGCGAAGATGTGGATGACGCGCTTGGCGCGCGCTGTGAACTGGGGGCCGCGAGGTGCGAGAGGGCTGGCGAGTGCCGTGGCAGCGGCGTTGGCGCGGGGTTGAAGCGGGCCCAGGGAGCCGAGGAGGGCGGCGAGGCCGGCCGTGCCCATGCCCATGCCGCAATGCTGCAGGAAGCCGCGTCGGGTAAGGGCGAGGTGTTCCATGTTCAGGGGATGGTGGCTCATGACGTCGTGTTCAACGGGAGGGCGGACGATTGCGGGCGAGGCATGGATTCATGCGCCATGGAACAATTCCGGGGCGATCCGGAGCGCGAGGGAGCGAGAAGCATGGAGGGCTTCCTCGGCCGACTCCGCCGCCATGGCCCGCCAGGCGGCGTCGGTGGCCTCCGAAAGCCTGAGGCGGCGAAGGAGGAACTTGACGGGCGGGATGGAGACGGGGGTGGCGCTGAGCTCGTCGAACCCGAGCCCGACAAGGGCGGGCACCATGGCGGGATCGGCGGCGGCCTCGCCGCAGATGCCGACCCAGCGGCCTTGGGCGCGCGCGGCCTGCACGGTGCGTTCCATGAGGCGGAGCACGGCGGGGTGCATGGGGGAGAAGAGGGGGGCGACCTTCTCGTTCATTCGATCGACGGCGAGGGTGTAGCCGGTGAGGTCGTTGGTGCCGACGGAGAAGAAGTCCACCTCCTTCGCGAGTTGGTCCGCGACCATGGCGGCGCCCGGGACCTCGATCATCATGCCGACCTGCATGGCGGGGTCGAAGGGGATGTTGGCCGACCGAAGTTCCTCGCGGGAACGTTCGAGCAGGATGTTGGCATGACGCAGCTCGGCGAGGCTGCTGATCATGGGGTACATGAGGCGGACCTTGCCGAAGGCGGAGGCGCGGAGGATGGCGCGAAGCTGGGCTTGGAAGACCTCGGGCAGGGCGAGGCTGACCCGTATGGCCCTCCAGCCGAGGAAGGGGTTTAGCTCGCCGGTCCGTGCCCACCCTTGCGGGAGCTTGTCGCCGCCGACGTCCAGGGTGCGAATGACGGCGGGATGGGGGGCCACGGCTGCGGCTGCGGTGCGGTACGCCTCGAACTGCTCGTCCTCGGACGGGAACTCGATGCGGTTGAGGAACAGGAACTCGCTTCGGAACAACCCGATGCCCTCGGCGCCGTGGGCGATGGCGGCCGTGGCATCCGAGGGCAGGTCGATGTTGGCGGCGAGCGTGATCCTGTGGCCGTCGAGGGTGACGGCGGGTTGAAGGCGGAGGGCGGACAGTCGTTCGTCCAGCGCGGCCCGCCGTTGCTTGATCTGGCCGTAGGCGAAGAGGGTCTGGTCGGTGGGGTTGACGGTGACGGTGCCCGAGTGGCCGTCCACCAAGGCATACTCCCCGCCGCGAACGCGCGCGGTGATGTCGCCGAGGCCCACGACGGCAGGGATTCCGAGCTTGCGTGCCATGATGGCGGTGTGGCTGGTGGTGCCGCCGCCGTCGGTGGCAAAAGCGAGGACCTTGCGCGGGTCGAGGGTGGCCGTGGTGCCCGGGGACAGGTCGGGCGCGAGGATGATGGAGGGCTCCGTCAACTGCCCGAGGTCTCGTTCGGTGGTGCGGCCCATCAGGTGGTCGAGCACCCTGCCGGCGACGTCGCGGATGTCCGCCGCGCGTTCCTTGAGGTAGTCGTCCTCAAGTGCCCCCAAGGCCGACGCGAACTTCTCGGCGACTTCGTGATAGGCCGCGTCGCAGTTGATCCTTTCACCCTCGATGCGGCGCCGGACCTCGCCGAGGAGCATTTCGTCCTCGAGCACGAGCAGGTGTGCGTCGAAGATGGATGCCTCCGACTGGCCGACGGCACGGGCGACCTTGTCCTGGATTACGAGGAGGTCGCGGCGGGTGCTGGCAAGGGCTGTTTGCAGGCGGGCGAGCTCGTCGGGTACGGACGCCGCGGGCACCTCGCGCCTGAGGACATGGCGTGCGGCGTCGCCAAGGACGATGACCCGGCCGTGGCAAACGCCCGGGGAGGCCGGGATGCCCCGGTACACGCGTTCGCCCCCATGGATTCGCTCGTCCACGCGGGCAGGTTACCGAGCCGCGCGACGGCTGGAAGCAGGGAGTGCGGCCCATGAGCGGGGCGCGCAGGGTTGGAGTCGTGTCCCATGAACCGATGGGGTTCGGCTGCTCCCGGAAAGCGCGGGGCGATGCGTGAGGATGGAGCCTGCCCGCAGCGGTCGGCGACGGACGAGCCACGAAGCCCCGGGGCTTGGATGGGGCCACCCGAAGGGCCGTGACTCGATTCGCGTCCCGCGTCGTGGCTCTCGGCTCGCCGGACACGAGAACCCCCCCGTCGAAACACCCGCCATGGGCGAGACACGACGCTAGATGCCCTCGTCCGGGAAGTAGTACTCGACGTAGCCGAGCATCATTTCCTCGTAGGTTTGCTCGCCCCAGCGGACCTCGCTGGCGGGGTTTGGGTTGGCGGGGTTGGCGTCGCTGTTGTCGTACCATGCCGTGGCGCGGAGTCGGCTTCCTGCCGGGAGGTCGATGGGTTTGGCGAGGCGGTAGCTCAACTGCCAGTTGAAGTCGTAGCGGGGGACGTCCAAGAGGGTCCGCGACGTGCCGTCGGGCGTGATCCATTCGTATCGGAAGGCCTTCCCGCGAACGTGCATGTGGGGCATGAGAGACAGGATGCGCGCCTCGCGAGGAACCGGGAGGGAGGCGGACTCGGGGTGATGGCTCGCGCCGGGGGGGATCCGGAGCAAGGGGTTGGCGATGCCGACGACGTGGATGCGGTGGCGAGGAGGTTCCTTGGCGAACCGGAAGGCGATTTGCATCTGGTCGTTGGTGGCGGTGCCGTACGGGGTGTAGTGGATTTGGAACCGGAGGCGCGTCCCGGCGAGCAAGGGCTTGGCGAAGCCCTCGGGATAGACTTGATGGGTGTTGCCCGGCACGTAGGCCGCGAAGAACCCCACGGTGCCGTCGCCGCTGTCGTCGCCGGACCCGCGCGAGCGCTGCCCGGGCGGGCGCGCGAAGACCAGGACATGATGGACGGCGGCCTTGGCGGTGGGGCGAATTTCGACGGCGGTGACCCACTTGTCCTCTGCGAACGTGGTTTCAATGGTGGCCTTCTGGTAGGGCATGACGCCCTCGGCCGGGATGGCGAAGGACTTGGGAAGCGCGTACACGACGTCAGGCTTTCCAATCATCCATTCGCCCGGGTGACGCAGCGGCAGGGCCGCATGCGCGGCATCGCCCTCGGGCCGGGGGCCGTTCAGCCATGCAAGGAGGTCGCGGCGGTCTGCCTCGGGCAGCGAACGGTCGTTCAGCCATGGGGAGTGGGCATGGTCCTTGTCCCGCGCCGCGAACCATGGGGGCATGAGCCCTTTCTCGACTTGCTTCACCATCATGCGTGCGTGTCCGACGGCGGACGCATGGGACTCGAGCTCGAACGGGGCGGGGCCGCCCGCGTGATGACACTCGACGCAGTGGGACTGGAGGATTCGGGAGACGCGGTTGTGGAAGGTGACCTCGCCGGGGATGGAAAGGGGAATCGGGCCGGCGGACTCGAGGTCACATCCGGGGGCGGTTGTTGCGGCGAGGACGGGGCGTTCTCCACGCTCGACTGCCTCGATGGCTCGCAACAGCGGTTGTTGCCGGGCCTCGGCCCGGGAGTAGCCCAGGCCGTATTGGTCGTCCACCGCGCCCCGGTACACGACGGTGCCGGCCGCGTCGGTGACGATGGCCTCGGTGGTGCTGCGAAGGCCAAGGGCCCGAGCAAGGCGGCCGGTCGGGTCGCGGAGGACCGGGGCCGTCCAGCCGGATTCCGACGCCATCTTGCGGATGTCGGCCTCGGGGTCCGAATCAACGGCGGCAACCATGACGAACTCGAAGCCGCGGGCGGAGCCGTCGGCCGCGAGGCGTCCGAGAACCGGGGCGTATTTGCGGCTGAGGGGGCAGGTGGACGAGGTGGCGAGGAGGACGCGACCCTTGCCACGGGGGCGGGCATCAAGGTCCACGGGATGGCCCGAGATGGACTTCCATGAGCCAGCACGAAGCCACCGGCCGACGCCAAGCTCCCGGGGCGAGACGGGGGAGAGTGATTCCTTGGGATCCTCGGCCGGGGCGGGCTTGCCCGGGGTGTTGGCCGGATCGGATTCGGAGGACTTCGAGGGCTTGGCAGGCCTGGCCCAGCGTCTGTTCGCTCCAAACTCCGTCAGGGTTTCGGTGGCTTCCTGTCGGGTGATGGCGCCGTCGCCGTCGCGGTCCAGCCACTGCAACATCGCGGGGTTGTTCAGCTCGTCGGCCGTGACGCGGCCATCGCCGTTCTTGTCGTAGCGTTCAAACGGGTCTTGCCGCCGGCCACCCTCGCGGCGTTGCGAGGGCGAGTTCGTGGAATCCGGGGCGGCAAGGCAGGCGGCGGGGGCGGCAAGGACCATGCCTGCGGTGGCGAGGGCGATGGCGCGCTGCCGCGCGAGGGCGGGAACCGTGGATCGTGTGACGATCATCATGCCGGGGATGACGCGCCGGGGTGCAGGAACGTTTCAAGGAGACAGGGGCGGAAGGCGGGCATGGTGGTTCGTCGCCGGAGCCAGCGGTTGCAGTTGCCGCATGACATGGGGAGGGGAAGGCGGTTGTCATGGGGCATGGCCGTTCGCCCGATTCGAATCGTGCTGGCCGACGACCACGCGGTGGTTCGCGGCGGCTTCAGGATGATCCTCGACGCCCAGCCCGACATGCGGGTGGTCGGCGAGGCCTCGGATGGGCCCGGGGCGGTCGCGTTGGCGGGCCGAGAGCGTCCCGACGTGGTGGTGATGGACATCGGGATGGGCGGGATGAACGGGATTGATGCGACGCGCGCGATCCTGAAGGGCAACCCGGATGCGCGGGTGCTGGCGTTGTCGATGCAGAAGGACGGGGTGTACGTGCGCGAGATGCTGAGGGCGGGGGCGAGGGGGTACTTGCTGAAGGACAGCAGCGAGCAGGACCTGCTGGCGGCGGTGCGCGCGGTGCATTCGGGCAAGGGCTGGCTCAGCCCGGCCGTGAGCGACGCGGTGCTGGAGGATTATCGCCGGCATGTCACGGACCCGATCGACCTGTTGTCGCCCCGGGAGCGGGAGGTGTTGCGGATGATTGCGGAAAGCAAGACGAACAAGGAGATCGCCCATGCCCTTGCGCTGAGCGTGTACACGGTGGAGGCGCACCGCGGCCGGATCATGGAGAAGCTGAACCTGCACTCGGTGGCGGAAATGGTGCGGTTCGCGCTGCGGAAGGGACTGATCGACTAGGCGGGGAGGGAATACGCATGGCATGGAGATGGCCCCGGCTTCGGGAGCGCGGAATCCAGCGGGTGCTGACCCTTGGTTTCCTGTTGGTCATCATCTTCCTCGGCGTGGCGGCGATCGTGGCGGTGCGCCACAGCCAGCGCATCGAGCGGGCCGTCGAGCAGATCACGCGCGACCAGAGGGTGGTGCTTCGCCTCATCCATGACGTCCAACGCGAGGAGGACACGATGGCGCGGTTGCTTGGGCAGCTCTCGCGCCGGGACATCGATCCCGCCAATGCGACGGCGCTCCTCCGGCAGGTTGAGGAGACTCGGCGACAGGTGGCGCAGTTGAGGTTGGAGGTGCCGCCGTCCAAGCACGCGGGGCTTTGGGACCAGTTGGACGAGCGGGTGGAAGGGTTTGCGAAGGACGTGCGGCGGGCGCTGGAGTCGGCCCGGGCGAAGGACCCATCCGCCAACACGGCGGTGGACGGGGGACTGTTTGCAAGGCACGGGGAGATCCTGCGGCTGGTGGACGAGATCGTGGCGACCAGCTCCGGCAGGCTGGTCGAGATGGAGCGGATGATCGGGAGCCAGTCGCGGGACCTTGGTGACGAGACCACGCTGCTGTTCACGTTGAGCCTTGGGTTGTCGGTGCTTTGCGCGTTCCTGACGTTGCGGTTCGTGGGACGGACGCTTGGGGTGATGCGTTGGCAGGCCGAGGAGCTGGGACGGGTTTCGTGGCACATGTTGCAGAGCCAGGAGGAGGCCGCCCGGCGTTTCTCGCATGAGCTTCACGACGAGTTGGGCCAGTCGCTCGCGGCGATCCGGTCGAACCTCACCCAGCAGGGGCACAAGGCGCCGGAGTTGGTTCGCGCGGACTGCCTTGCCCTTGTGGACGAGTCGATACGGAACGTCCGGGAGCTGTCGCAATTGCTGAGGCCCGTGATCCTCGACGACCTCGGCCTTGTGGCTGGCTTGCGCTGGCTTGCCGCGAGGGCGTCGGAACGGATGGGCATCACCGTGGATTTCCAGTCGAACTCCGAGCGGCGCTTTCCCGAGGAGCACGAGACGCACCTGTTCCGGATTGCCCAAGAGGCCCTGACCAACGTGGCACGGCACGCGGATGCGGGGCACGTGGTGATCCGTCTCGCGGCCCATGCGCCGCTGCTCATCCTTGTCGTGGAAGACGACGGCCGCGGCATGGCGCGAGCGCCTGATCCGACGGTGGAAATGGCCGAGGCCCCAGGGATCGGGATGACCGGGATGCGCGCGAGGGCCCGGCGGCTGGGAGGGGACCTTGAGGTGTCCTCCGTGCGGCCGCACGGCGTCCGGGTTCGGGTTGAGGTTCCCTTGCCCGCGGAGGCTGGCGGGGAATCCGCGTCGGCGTGAGGGACCGCGGTGGCGGAAAAGGGTTGCAAACCTGTGCTTTGCACGGCAAAGAGGTGTTTGTGAACACGCAAGACGCCGCGGCAGACCTTGAGACGATTCGGGTTCTCATGGAGCGGTCCGCGCTGTACCGGCGGACCTTGGCGCCGGTGTGCCTTGCCATGGGATTGCTGGGCGCCGGGGCCGGGGTGGCCCACCGATGGGTTGCGCTGGAGTCCTCGACGGCGTTCGCCTCGTGGTGGCTGGGCACGGCGGCCGTGGCGGTGGCGGTGGCGTTTGGGATCGCGCGTCGCCAGGCCATGAAGGACGGCGAGGGCTTCTGGTCGCCGCCGACGCGGCGGGTGGCGGCGTCGATGTTGCCGGCGCTTGCTGCGGGCTTCCTTGTGAGCGTGCCGTTCCTGTTGGGCGAGGACTGGGCTCGGCGGGTGGTGTGGTTGCTGCCGGCGCTGTGGATGGTGCTCTATGGTTGTGCGCTGCACGCGGCGGGCTTCTTCATGACGGGCGGGATTCGGGGGCTTGGGTGGGCGTACGTCGCTGCTGGCAGCGGGCTTTTGCTGTGGTGGACGTGCCCGTTGAACCAGTTCCCGCCGGTGGCGCACGCCCACCTTGCGATGGCGGTTGGGTTTGGGGTCGGACATGCAGGGTACGGCCTTGGCCTTGGCCTTGCGGAACGTTCGAGGAAGACGTGAACCCCGCCGAGATCCTCCAGCTTGACCGGGTGGTCCACGAGCGCGTGCGGCTTGCCATCATGAGCATGCTCGCGGCCAGCCCGGACTTGTCGTTCACGGAGCTTCGGGACGCCCTTGGCCTGACGGACGGGAACCTGCTGAGCCATGTACGGACCTTGCAGGAGGCGGGTTATCTTGCGGTGACGAAGTCGTATCAGGAGGCGCGGCCGCTCACGACGCTGGCGCTGACGCGTGCGGGGCGAGACGCGTTTGCGGCGCACATCGAGCGATTGGCTGCGATCGTGCGGCGGGCCATGCCTGGCTGAACGGAGCACGTGTCCAAACGATCCATGCCCGCGCATTGGCACCGTTGTACTTTGTAATGCAAACCATGATGAAGATCCTTCGTGCTTCCCACCTTGGCTGGTGCTTCGGCGTTCGGGATGCCGTCCGGGACGCCCGCCTCGCCGCCGCCGCCGGGCCCGTCACGATGCTCGGCGAACTCGTCCACAACCCCGCCGTCGTGGAATCGCTGCGGCGGGCTGGCGTGGTTGTCCGGCATGATCCCGCCGAGGTCCAAACCCGGCGGGTCTTGGTGACAGCCCACGGTGTCTCGCGCGCCCGGCTCGGCGAACTCCGTCGGCTGGGCCATGAGGTGCAGGAGACGACCTGCCCGCTGGTGCACCGGGCGCACGCAAGCCTGGATGACCTCGTGTCCAAGGGCTTCCATCCCGTCATCATCGGGCAGAGGGACCATGTCGAGGTGCGCGGCATGGCCGAGGACCATCCGGGGTGCGACGTCGTGCTGACGGAGGAGGACGTGGACCAGATGGTGCCGCGGACCCGGTTTGGCGTGGTGAGCCAGACGACTCAGCCCGTGGCGCGGGTGCGGGGGCTGGTCGCGCGGATTCGGGGAAGGTTTCGAGGCTCAGAGGTGGAGTTTCGGGACACGGTTTGCCAGCCGACGAAGGACCGGCAGTTGGCGGCGGAGGACTTGGCACGGGGGTGCACGGTGGTGGTGGTGGTGGGAGGGCGCGGGAGCAACAACACGTTGCGGTTGGTTGAGACGTGCAAGGGCGGCTGCCGACGGGTGCATCACGTGGAAGGAGCGGGGGAGCTGGAGAGGGCGTGGTTCCGGGAAGGGGACACGGTAGGGGTGACGGCCGGGACCTCCACGCCGGACTGGGAGATCGAGGCGGTGGAGGGGGTGTTGCTTGGGTGGGCTGGGATGGGCACGGGGATGGGACGGGACGAGGGATGAGGGGGGTAGGGCGCGGAGTTTGCCACAAAGCGGTTGGCGTTTCCTGGGGCCAAGATTAGTACGTCTGCGTATGAACGAGACCTTCGATGCCGTTGTCGTCGGCGCTGGCCCCGCCGGATGCGCCACCGCCACCGCTCTCGCCCTCCACGGTCGCCGTGTCCTGGTCCTCGAACGCGAGAAGTTCCCCCGCTATCACATCGGGGAATCCCTCATCCCATTCACCTATCACGCCCTCGAACGCATCGGGATGATCCCGCGCCTTCGCCGGTCCGGATTTCCCAGGAAGTATTCCGTCCAGTTCGTCGCCCCGTCCGGCCGCGCTTCGCAGCCCTTCTACTTCTTCAACCGTTACGACCGCGACACCGTGGCCCAGACATGGCAGGTCCTGCGATCGGAGTTCGACCAGATGCTGGTCGAGAACGCCCGGGAGAAGGGTGCGGAGGTCCGCGAGGAGTCGGAGGTGGTGGGCCTGATCAAGGATGGAGAGCGGCATGTGGGCGTCCGGGTGAGGTCGCGGGACGGACGTGAGTACGCCGTGCATGCGGCGGTGACGGTGGATGCGACGGGCCGGGAGGCCATGGTGGCGAGCCGGAACGCATGGCGTCGGGGCGACCCCAAGCTCAACAAGATTGCGGTCTGGACCTACTACGACGGGGCGATGCGGGACCCCGGGATTGACGAGGGCGCGACCACGGTGGCGTTTGTCCCGGACAAGGGTTGGTTTTGGTACATACCGCAGCACAACGACCGGGTAAGCGTGGGGGTCGTTGCGGACGGCAAGTACCTGACGCGGGGCGGGATCAAGGATCCCCGCGAGATCTTTCACCGGGAGGTGAAGGAGAATCGGTGGATCGAGGAACATCTTGCTCCGGGTCGCTCGTGCGGGGAGTACTGGCTGACGGGCGAGTACACGTACCGCAGCGAGTTTTGCGCCGCGGACGGCTTGGTGTTGGTGGGCGACGCCTACGGTTTCCTCGACCCGGTGTTCTCGAGCGGGATGATGCTGGCTTTGAAGAGCGGCGTGCTTGCGGCGGACACCATCCATGAGGCCTTGTTGGCGGGCGACGCGTCGGCGACCCGGTTCACGGGGTATTCCAAGGCGATGCACGAGAGCATCGAGAACATGCGCAAGCTCGTGTACGCGTTCTACGACCCCAACGTGAGCTTCAAGACGGTGACCGAAAGGCACCCGGCGGTGGCGGACGACCTGACGGACTGCCTTTCCGGGGACGTGGGCAAGGATTTTACGCGCATGTTCGGGGCGTTCGAGGAGTTCACGCGGTTGCCGGAGCCGTTGTCGTTGGGAATGCCGAAGGTCTCCGCCTGAACCTTCAGGGCGCCGCGCAGTCCGCGCCGGCTTCATGGCAGGCCAACCCTCCGGAGGGACGTTTGCCGACCGGGGCGCAGCGTTGTTGCATGGTTGCCTAGTGCCTGAAGTGCCGGTGCCCGGTGAAGACCATGGCGATGCCGCGTTCGTCGGCGGCGGCGATGACCTCGGCGTCGCGCACGGAGCCGCCTGGCTGGATGGCCGCCGTGGCGCCGGCGTCGGCCGCCGCGACGAGGCCGTCCGGGAAGGGGAAGAAGGCGTCGCTGCACACGACGGAGCCATGAAGCGGCAACCCGGCCTCGCCGGCCTTCCACACGGCGATTCGGGATGAGTCCACGCGGCTCATTTGGCCTGCCCCGATCCCGAGGGTTTGGCCGGGGCTGGCATAGACGATGGCGTTGGACTTGACGTGCCGGACGACGCGCCAACCGAACAGGAGGGCCTCCAGCTCGGACGGGGATGGCGCGCGCCGGGTCACCACGCGCAGGTCGGCGGCGGTGGTGGCCAGCGCATCGCGTTCCTGCCACAGGAACGACTGGGCTCCCACGGAACGGAGGTCGCCTCCGGCCGCCTTGGCGGGGTTGCCGGCGACGCGCAGCAGGCGGAGGTTTTTCTTTTGGCGAAGCAGGTCGAGGGCATCGGGGAGGAAGTCTGGGGCCACGATGACCTCGGAGAAGATGCCGGCGATGGCCTCGGCGCAGGCGAGGTCGATGGGCGTGTTGGCGGCGATGATGCCGCCGAAGGGAGCTTGGCGGTCCGTGGAATAGGCGCGGTCCCATGCCTCGCGAAGGGAGGAGCCACGTCCGACGCCGCAGGGGTTGGTGTGCTTGAGGATGGCAAGGGTGGGGCCCTCCTCGGAAAACTCGGCGACCAGTGCCGTGGCGGCGGTCAGGTCGAGGATGTTGTTGTAGGACAATTCCTTGCCGTGGAGTTGGTGGTAGTGCTCATGGAAACGGCCATAGAGGGCGGCTCGTTGATGGGGGTTCTCGCCGTAGCGAAGCGGTTGGGCGAGGGGTACGACGACGGAGAGCAGGGGCGACGGTTGGCCGGGAGGGGCGAAGTTCCGGGCGAGGTGGGTGGCGATCGCGGCGTCGTAGGCTGCGGTGCGCGAGAACACCTTTGCGGCGAGGTGCCTGCGGAGGTCGAGGGAGGTGTTGCCGTCGCCGGCGATTTGCCTTGCGACCTCGGCGTAGTCGGCCGGGTCCACGACGACGGTGACGGAATCATGGTTCTTGGCGGCGGACCGAAGCATGGAGGGCCCGCCGATGTCGATGTTCTCGATGGCGTCGTGGAGCGAGACGCCGGGGCGCGCGACGGTGGCCTCGAAGGGGTAGAGGTTGACGACGACGAGGTCGATGGGGGCGATGCCGTGCTCGGCGACGGTTCGTAGATGCTCGGGGTTGTCTCGGAGGAACAAGAGCCCGCCGTGCACGCGCGGGTGGAGGGTCTTCACGCGGCCGTCGAGCATCTCCGGGAAGCCGGTGTGCTCGGAGATGTCCTTCACGACGAGGCCGGCTTCGCGCAGGACCTTGGCGGTGCCGCCGGTGGAGAGGAGCTCCACCCCCGAGGTGGCGAGCGAGCGCGCGAAGTCCACGAGGCCGGACTTGTCGGAGACGGAGAGGAGAGCGCGTTGGATGCGGGACATGCGAGGGATGGTACGTGACTCAAAAAAAATCCCCCCTCCGCCGACGGAGGGAGGAACAAATCTGCCGGCCGGTGGTGGAGCCGAGGGGATTCGAACCCCTGACCCCCACAATGCCATTGT
>CAIYFP010000132.1 GCA_903925515.1 uncultured Verrucomicrobiota bacterium | reverse complement strand
GGGGATTCCCGTGGCGCCCACGGGGGGGCAGTTCCGGGGCTTGTCCATGTTGGGCGGGTCCTCGGGCCTGCGGCAGGCGACATGGAACCAAGTGAAGGCCGTGGCGGGCCTGAATGCGGGGACGAGCGCGTTGACGGGGGACGTGGCCGCGCAGATGGGATTGCCGGTAGGAAGAAACGGGAGCGGGCAGGTCGTGGCCTTCACGCGCCGAATCCAGGCGGGAGCACCCCTCTTCGTGAGGCGAAGCACCCTCAGCTTTGGCTCCGCCATCCCAGTGCCCTTGGTGGCGGAGACCGGGGTGAGCCTGCCCACGGGGACGTCCGGGGATTACTGGCTGGCCAAGCCCTTCGACACGGGCGCGCCGGAGACAACCGGCTTCTATTGGAGCCCGCATGCGGGGCGTTTGTATGCGATCCAAACCGGGCCCATTTCCGTGACGTGGGTGAAGGCGCAGCCCTACACGCTCAGCACGGTTCCCAACTACGTGAACACGGGGGGACCCCAGAGCTTCATGACGAACGGGGCCAACGTGTTCCTGTTGTACACCCAGCGCTACATCGTGTCGGGGTCCACGGTGAAGCCCACACGGATGATGTATTGGACCCAAAAGGGTTATCAGTCGTCCGGGAAGCCCATCTTGGTCCCAACGGCCCGGGTGGGCGCCGTCAACATCGTGTACAACGCCGCCTTCCCGCGCACGGTGACCAAGGAGTACCAAGGCATCGGGGACACCAGCCCGGCCGAAGGCAGCACCAACGCGCCGCTCCGGGAATTGCGAACCCTGTGGTACGAGCAACAGGTCGGTGCCATGTACGCCTACAACACCGAGGGCCGCGTCTTCGTGGAGATGCTTGGCGATGCCATGGGCGAGGGACGGAGGGCCCCGTTGGGATTCGAGATCGTGGACGTCATCCAGCAGCCCATCCCCCTCGACGTCCGGGTGGAGTTGGGCGAGCGAATCGTGCCGCCCTTGGGCGAAAGCCCGGACGCGCTGGAGCCGGAGCCCCTGCGGCAGGTCATCGGGCAGCCGTTTGCGTATCGTGAGGTCAACACGGCAACGGGCCGCTCCTCCCTGTATGCCACGCGTGAGACCCAGAACCTCAACGATTATCTGATCCATTGGATGGAGCAGGGCGTCGCGGGCATCGCATGGCCCAAGACATTTGGACGTTATGAACTCTACTGGCCCACGGACATTGCCAAATACAACTTGTACGTGCGGCCCCAGGTGGAGACGGAGGTGGAGGCGCAGGCCACGGCGGTCCGACTCAATTCCATGATGACGCCGTCGGTGGAGTTCCAGGATGCCTTGGATCGCCCGCGCGCGTCACTCACGGCCGACTTTAGGTTTTACTCGTACCTCGATGAAACCCAGCCCGCCCACCGCAGCCTTATTCGGTTTGTATCGGGGGAACGCGTGTCCTTCGAGCGTGTGTTCTCATGGTATCTCGGCAGCCTGCGCTCCACCAATTACGCCGGGAACACCATCGTCACCAACCTCACGGCATGGAACGGGCAGACGTTGGTGTGGCCGGAACCCCTGAAGGCACCCCAAATCGTCCACGAAACGGTCTCCGTCGGGCAACGCATCCTGCCGCCCGCCGGCGAGCCGGGTCAGGTTTTGGGCGATCCGTATTGGGCCGGCTACATCCAGCAGTCCGAGGGCACCTCGTTTGACGTCACGGCCTACATCGACCCGTTCGCCGCCGGGTTCGAGGCAGCCGACAAAAGCTCCATCATCCCCGTCAATGCCATCCCCGGGAAGAATCGGCTGGAGGTCTGGTGGTTCCGTCCCACCACCACCCGAG
>CAIYFP010000131.1 GCA_903925515.1 uncultured Verrucomicrobiota bacterium | reverse complement strand
GCCGCGATCGTGGGCACGCGGTCGAACCGGTCCGCGTCGTGACGCTTGTCCACGACATGGAGGATCTCGTCCACGAAGCCGTCGAGCCCGACGAATGCGGACAGCCCGGGGACGCGGGGCGCGGCGGCCTCGAGCCCGGACGCGGCCTCGAGGTGGAACTCGGGGGAATTGAGCATGGTCATTTTTGAGAGGATCTCGCGGGCGGGCTAGTCGATCTCGACGCCAAGGAGAGCGAGGACGCGGCTCAGCTCGTCGTCGTCGGTGAACCGGATCTCGATGGAGCCGCGCCCGGCGCGGTAACGGACTCCCACGCGCGTGGCAAGCCGTTGGCGAAGGCGGTTCTCGACATCGACGACATGGGGGTCGCGGACGGGGACGGAGGGGGGAACGGCCATGGCGGCGGGCTGGCCGTCGCGCTTCGCGAGGAGCCTCGAGACGACCTCCTCGGTCTGGCGCACGGACAGCGATTGCTCGCGGGCCTGACGGGCCACCGAGGAAAGCAGGGCGGCGTCGGCGATGCCGAGGAGCACCTTGGCGTGCCCGACGGAGAGCTGGCCGGCCTTGAGCGCGTCCTTCACGTCGTCGGGAAGCTTGAGAAGCCGAAGGGCGTTGGCGACGGCGGCGCGGCTGCGGCCGACCTTCTGCGCGACATGGTCCTGGGTGAGCCCGAAGCGCGACTGCAGCTCGGAGTAGCCGAGGGCTTCCTCGAGGGGGTTGAGGTCCTCGCGCTGGAGGTTCTCGACGAGGGCAAGCTCGAGGACTTCACGGTCGGTGGCCTCGCGTTCGAGGACGGGGACCTCCTTGAGGCCGGCGAGGCGCGCGGCGCGCCAACGGCGCTCCCCGGCGATCAGCTCAAGGCCGGACTGGCCGGGTCGCACGACGAGCGGCTGGAGGATGCCCTGCGAGCGGATCGACTCGGCGAGGTCCCGCAAGGCGTCCTCGGTGAACTCGCGCCGGGGCTGCAACGGGCTGGGGACGACCTTGTCGAGCGCGACATTGCGAACGGCCCGGGCCGGGGGCTCGGCGGCGGCAGGGGGCGCGGCGTCGGCCGCCGGGGACGGCGCGGACGAAGGCGTCGCCGGGCCCGCGGCCGCACGGCCACTGCCCAGCAACGCTCCGAGGCCACGACCCAGCGCCGGTTTCGACATGCCCGCCAGACTAGGAACGTTGGGCGGCCGGTTGCAATCGTGCTGTCAGGGCGGCTCCTTGGACGGGATTGCGGGAGGGATTGCCGACGGGATGTTGCGCGGGATAGCGTTTGCCCGGTGAAGAAGGGGTCGCGTCCAGAAATCCCGCGCAAGACGGTGTATCGTCTCAGCGTGTACCTGCGCTGCCTGCAAAGGCTGGCCCAGAACCAGATCCAGACCGTCAGCAGCGAGGCCCTCGCCCGCGCCGCCGGCGTGAAGCCCACCCAGCTGCGGAAGGACCTCACCTACTTCGGCCAGTTCGGAACCCGGGGCCTCGGATACGACGTCGATCAACTCGCCCGCATGATCGGCGACCTCCTCGGCACCTCCCGCCTCCAGCCCGTCATCCTCGTGGGCGTGGGCAACCTCGGGGCCGCGCTCCTCCAGTACCGCGGCTTCGAGCAGGAGGGCTTCGAGATCGTCGCCGCCTTCGATGCCGATCCCGTCCGCGCACGCGAACGGACCCAGAAGGTCCAGGTGTACCCCATGGAACGAGTCGGCGAGGTCGTCCGACGCCGCCGCGTCCGCATGGCCATCGTCGCCGTGCCAGGCGAGGGCGCGCAGGAGGTCATCAATGGCCTCGTCGAGGAGGGCGTCGTGGGCATCCTCAACTTCGCCCCCGTCATCCCCCACGTCCCCGAGCACGTGACCGTGAACAACGTCAACCTCGCCATCGAGCTGGAGAACCTCTCCTACTTCGTGCAGGAGTGATCCCCATGACGACGGACATCCGGCACGAGACCCGCGACACCTTGCTGGCCCGCCTTGCGGGCGAGCCCGCCTACCGCGTGGACCAAGTCCTTGGCTGGGCATGGCAACGACGCGCCCAGTCGTGGGACGAGATGACCAACGTCCCGAAGTCACTCCGAGAACGCCTCGCCGCCGCATGGACACTCGGCCGCATGGACATCGTCCGCGTCCATGGCTCCGCCGACACCACCCGCAAGTTCCTCTGGCGCCTCCCCGACGGCGCCATGATCGAGTCCGTCCTCATCCCCGCCAACCCCGCCCTCTACGGCGACGCCGCCGACCGTCACACCCTCTGCGTCAGCACCCAGGTCGGGTGTGCCTACGGCTGCCGCTTCTGCGCTTCCGGCCTCGACGGATGGAGGCGGAACCTCGCCCCATGGGAGATCGCCGGGCAGGTCCTCGCCGTCGAACGTTGGGCCGCCACCCAGAAGCCACCCGGCACCCAGCCCCCCGGCCCCGCGCCGTCCGAACGTCGCCTCGTCAACAACCTCGTCATCATGGGCATGGGCGAGCCCATGGCCAACTACGACAACCTCATGGTCGCCCTCCGCGGCCTCAACGCCCCGTGGGGCGGCGGCATCGGAGCCCGCAAGATCACCCTCTCGACCTCCGGCGTCGTCCCCGGCATCCGCCGCCTCGCCTCCGAGCCCGAGCAGTTCCAGCTCGCCATTTCCCTTCATGGAGCCACCGACGCCGTCCGCGGCCAAATCATGCCCATCAACCGCAAGTACCCCCTCCACGAGCTGGTCGCCGCCTGCGGCGAATACGTCTCCCGCCGCGGCCGCATGATCACGCTCGAGTACATCTTGATCGAGGGCGTCAACGACGCCCCCTCCATGGCCGCCCCACTCGTCGCCATCGCCCGCCAGCTCCGCGCCAAGGTCAACCTCATCCCCTACAACACGGTCGAGGGCCTCGAATGGCGCCGCCCCTCCCCCGAGTCCTGCCGGGCCTTCGCCGACGCCGTCGATGCCGCCGGCATCACCACCACGCTCCGGCTCGAGAAGGGGCATGACATCGACGCCGCCTGCGGCCAGTTGCGCCTTCGTACCGGGCGCGAGCTTGCTGCCGTGCCCGCCAACCCATGAAGACCGCCCCCTCCAAGGTCCGCAGGTTTGGCCTCGTCGCGAACCCCGAGAAGCCGCGCACCGCCGCCATGGTCCGCCGCGCGGCAGCATGGCTTCGCGCCCGCGGCCTCCCTGTGCTCGTCGAGGCCGACTCCGCCCGCAAGGCCCGCGTGCCCCCCGGCCGCAAGGAGCCTGCATCCCTCGAAGCCATGGCATCCGAGGTGGACGCATTGCTCGTGTTCGGGGGCGACGGCACGATGCTGCGCGTCGCGAGGGTGGTCGCGGGCCATGGGGTGGCCATCCTCGGCGTCAACGTCGGCCACCTTGGATTCCTGACCTCGGTGGCGCCGTCGCAGCTGGACGAAACACTCGCGCTCCTGCAACAGGGCCGGTTCTCGATCGACGAGCGCGCCATGCTCGAGGCCACCGTCCAGCGCGCCTCCCATGTCTCCGTCGAGACCGCCCTCAACGACCTCGTCCTCAGCCGCGGCGCCACCTCCCGGCTCATCGAGCTGGAGGTGTCCGTCAACGACGAGCTGGTCACCCGGTATCGTTGCGACGGCCTCATCGTCTCGTCGCCCACCGGCTCCACGGCCTACTCGCTGTCTGCCGGCGGCTCCGTCGTCAGCCCCGACGCCGAGGTCCTCGTCCTCACCCCCATCTGCCCCCACACCCTGTCCATCCGGCCCATCGTGGTCAGCCTCGCCTCCACCGTCCGCGTCCGCCTTTGCCGCGTCCATGCCGACGTCTCCCTCGCCGCCGACGGCCAGGTGCAGAGCGCCCTCGGCGCCGGCGACGTCATCGAGGTGCGCCGCTCGCGCCGCTCCGTCCGCCTCATCCGGCCCGCAGGCGCCAGCTTCTTCGCCACGCTCAGGACGAAGTTCGGCTGGAGCGGCGGCAAGGTGTGAGCTTGCGGACGGGAGACTTCGGGGCCACCGGTCCTTCCATGCGGACGGGCCAGCCCGGCCGGCCTTCAACGAAGCGAGAACATGGTTCGACTCAGGGAAATTGCCGAGGCTGCGGGCGTGTCCGTCATGACCGTGTCCAAGGCGCTCCGCGACAAGCACGACGTGGCCGTGGGCACCAAGGCCCGCATCCGGGCGCTGGCAGACCGCATGGGATACGTCCCCAACCTGTCCGCAACGGGCCTCAGGAACCGCAGTACCCGGCTGTTCGGACTCGTCATCCCGGCCACCACCGACCCCGTCTATGCACGCGTGCTGCTCGCCCTCGAGCAGAATGCCGCCGAGCTAGGTTACGACCTCCTCTTCGCGCAGTCCCTGGGCAAGCCCGAGCGCGAGGACGCCGCCATCCGCCGCTTCATCGCAAGACGCGTCGATGGAATCTTCCTGTCCCCCGTCCCCTGCCTGCCCCGGCCCACGCCCGCCCTGGACGAGGCAAGAAGGCGCGGCCTGCCGCTGGTCGTGCTGGGCCATCGCCCGACCTCGTGCGAGGGCCTCGTGAACGTCGAGACCGACGACCTCGCCGCCTCGGCCGCCGTCACGAGGCACCTGCTGGACCTTGGCCATCGCCGCATCGCCTTCCTTGCGGGCCCGCTGGTCTCTCCCGCCGCCAAGGAGCGCCTCCATGGCTACCAACGCGCCCTGCGCGACGCCGGCATCGCTCCGGACGACGCCCTCGTCTTCAACGCCGGCTCCACCCTCGAGGAAGGAACGCATGCCGCGCTCCAGTGGATGCAGGAACGAACCGGGGCCACCGCAATCCAAGCCGTCAACGACCTTGTCGCCATCGGCGCCGCCGAGGCCATCCTTGGCCAAGGCCTGCGCATCCCAACGGACGTCTCGGTCGCCGGGTTCGGGAACATCCTTACCTCCGAGCATTTCCGCGTCCCCCTCACCACCGTCCGCCAGCCCAAGCTCCGACTCGGCTCCGTCGCCATCGACCTCATGATGTCGTGGCTCCACTCCGGCCGCCCCGAGTCCCGGAGGCTCCCCGCCGAACTCGTCGTCCGCGCCAGCAGCGGCCGGCCCGCTTGACACCCCCCCGGCCCGCATCGGACAGGGGGGCACCCGCCGAACCCAAGATTCGCCGAACGCGTCCAGCCGGTTCCCGCGCTCCGTCACCGACGAGCGACATGGCCGCAGCTCCATCCCAACTCGGGTCTTCTTTCCCATGTGCCCGCCCGTTTGGCCGATGGCATCACGACCGCCCGAACCCCTCGCCGCCCATCAACTGGCCGACGCCCCGCCCACGAGGATCCATGCCCATACGGTGACCCGAGGCCCACCGCAACCCGCGGATGCGTCCACCCGACAGGTGTCCGCCTTGCAACACTCGTTTCGCATCTCACAAAGGGCCGGTGTTTCACCGCAGGGAATCACCGTGTCCAACAAGGTGCGAGTGACGTGCAGACCCGCAGAGGTCTGT
>CAIYFP010000130.1 GCA_903925515.1 uncultured Verrucomicrobiota bacterium | reverse complement strand
CGTTGGCGGCGGCGTTGGGGATCGAGGGGGGCGAGGAGGTGCACTGGCAACTGCTGAACCGGACGGACCTCCGCCTCAAGCGCCCGAACGCCCGGCCGATCGAACCGGTGCAAAACGCGGATTAACGGGGGTTTTTGAGTTTTTCAGCAGAACCCAAGCTTTGGGTGTGACCCCATTGTCCTTCGCAGCCCGCGCACCACGCATCTCGTGCAAGCCGCCCCTATTCATCGCTCCGAAGGATCGCCAGCGGCGGCGAGTTCGAGATGCCACGGCTCGCCATCAAGCCAACCGCAAGGGTCAACGACGGCACCGCCACCGCCGCCATCAAAAGCTCCCACGCCGGGAAGACCGGTGGCGTCTTGAATACGAAATGCGACAACGCCGCCGCCGCCGCCATCGCAAGCACGCACCCCATCAAGCCCGCCATCAACCCAAGCCCCGCATACTCCGCCGCCAGAATCCTCCTCACCATCCCCCGCGACCCCCCAAGCGTCCGGACCAACACCGCCTCCTGCAAACGCTGCGACCGCCCCGTCATGATCGCCCCCACCAACACCACCACCCCCGTCAACACCGTGAACAACGCCATCAGCCGTATCCCCAGCGCCACCTTCGACACCACTCCCTCCAGCGTGTCCAGCACCAGCGCAAGGTCGATCACCGACACGTTCGGGAACTCCTTCACCACCTCCCGCTGCATCCGCGCCGACTCCCCCGCGTCCGCCACCCGCGTCGCCAACACGTGCATCGACGGCGCCGCGTCCAGCGCTCCCCTCGGAAACACCACGAAGAAGTTCGGGCGCACCTGCCGCCATTCCACCTCACGGACCGAGCCCACCACCGTGTCCACCTCTTGGCCCTGGACGTCGAACGAGAGCCGGTCCCCAACGTCCACCCCAAGGTCCCGCGCAATCCCGGCCTCCAGCGACACGGGCACCGGCGTGGTGTCCGCCGTCACCTCCCCCGTGAAGCCCCCCCGCACCAATCGCTCCGAGTCCGCAAGGTTCGTCCGCCACGTGGACCGGTACTCCCGTTGCAACACCCAGCCCGGGATGCGGTCCGCCCGGTTCGTCGCCAGCTCCGTCGCCAGCCTGCCCTTCACCGACTTCACCCGCATCGTCACGATCGGCGCCGCGTCCACCAGCGGCAGCCTCAACCGATCCAGGACCCCGGTCACCCCCTGCAACTGGTCCGGTTGCACGTCAAACAACACCGCGTTCGCACGCCGCCCCGCGTCCCCGGTGCCCAAGGACGCCAGCAACGACGCCCGCGTCAACTGCAGCGACACGATCAGGAACGTCCCCAAGCCCAAGGCCACCATCAGGGTCCCCGTCCGGTTGTTCGGCCGGTGCAACGACGCAAGGCCTTGCCGCCATGCAAACGGAAGCCGCCCCGTGGGCAGCGCCCGCACCAGCCAGACCACCGCCCGCGCCGCCAGCGCCAGCAGCCCAAACGCCACCGCCAACCCCAGCGCAAAACCCAAGCCCTGCCTCACGCTCCGCGTCTGCATCCACGCAAAGCCCAGCACCGACCCCGCGATCCCCGCCAACACCACGCCGCGCGCGAGGTCGAACCGCCGACGCTCCGGCGCGTACGCCGCCCGGATCGCCGCCAACGGCGAGACTCGCCGCACCGAAACCAATGGCAGCAGCGCGAAGCTCAAGGACACGCCCAGCCCCGCCAGTCCGGCCTGCCCTGCGGCCACCCACGAGAACGTCGCGTCGATCGGGAACGGCAGCCTCCCACGCAGCCCCGCCGCGACCGCCTGGTGTATCACCGCGCCCAACACGCATCCCGCCGCGATCCCGGCCAGTCCCAACGCCACCGACTGGATCAGGTACACCGCGAACGTCGAGGCCATCGGCGCCCCAAGGCATCGCAACACCGCCACCTGCGGCAGCCGTTGCCGCACATGGACATGGATCGCCGACGCCACCCCCACCGCCCCGAGCAACAGCGCGATGAACGCCACGAGGTTCAGGAAGCCGTTCAGGTTCTCGGCCGCCTTCCCAAGGTTCGCCTTCCGCTTCTCCGCCGTGTCCACGTCCAGCTTCAGCTCCCGCATCCGGGGCCTCAATGACGTCAGCCGCCTCCCCGCCTCCGGCCCGTCCGGCAATCGCACCAGCGCCCGGTACCGCACCAGCGCCCCGCGCCCGAGCAACCGCGTCCTCGGAAGCTGCTCCCCCGCAAGGTACACCCGGGGCGCAATCGTCGTGAACGCCACCGAGTCCCCCGGAACCCGCCGGAGCAACCCCACGATCTTCGTCTTCCACTCGCCCAGCTTCGCCGGTGACCCCACCTCCGCCCCGAACTGCCGCGCCACCCCCTCCTCCACCAGCACCCCCTCCCCGCGCCGGAACGCCTCGGCCGCCTCCGGCGGCTCCGTCTCCAGCGCCCCGTAGTACGGGAACCCGCCCGACAAGGCCCGCACGTTGACCAGCCGCGTCCCGCCCGTGCCCGGGAACTGGATCATCGAGGCGAAGCTCACCTCGTCCGAACGTTCGCCCCCCAGCTGGCCCAGCAACGCCTTCTCCTCGTCGCCAAACGGCTTCCGCGACGACAACACCACGTCCGCACCCAGCAACGCCTTGGCCTGCTCGTCGATCGCCCTCCTCACGGACCGCCCCAACGAACCCACCGCCACCAACGCGGCGATGCCCAGCGAGATGCTCATCGCGTACAGGACGAGGCGACGCCTCGTGGAACGCGAGTCCCGCCATGCCATCCGCCACACCCACCCGCTCAGGAATGCCCGGATCATGGCTCCACCCGTTCCCCGTTCCTCAGCCTCACCACCTGCCCGCATCGCGACGCCAGCTCCACGTCGTGCGTCACCAACACCAGCGCCGTCCCCGCGTCCCGGTTCAGCTCGAAGATCATGTCCGCCACCCGGCGCGCCGTGTCCCCATCAAGGTTCCCCGTCGGCTCGTCCGCAAACAACAACCCCGGCCGTGTCACGAACGCCCGCGCTATCGCCACCCGCTGCTGTTCGCCCCCGGAAAGCTGCACCGGATAATGGTGCATCCGCTCCCCCAGCCCCACCTTCGCCAGCAACTCCCGCGCCGGCCCCGGGTCCGGCCTCCCACCGCGAAGGTCCATCGGCACCATCACGTTCTCCAGGGCCGTCAGCGTGGGAAACAACTGGAAGTTCTGGAACACAAACCCCGTGTGCTCGTTCCGCACCGCCGCGCGCTCGTCCTCGTCCAGCGCGGCCAGGTCGCGCCCCGCCAACCACACGCTCCCGGAAGTCGGCACGTCCAATCCCGCCGCCAATCCCAGCAACGTCGTCTTCCCAGACCCCGAGGGTCCCACGATCGCGCACGTCTCGCCCGGCATCACCCTCAGGCTCACCCTGCGCAGGACCTCGAGCACGTGACCGCCCCCGCGGTACTCCTTCGTGAGGCCTCGAACTTCAAGAAGCGGATTCACCGCCGCTGTCTTCCATGCGCCCTTCCCCGAGTCAAATCAGCAAATCCCCAAAAACGCGGTCCCGCGCCCTCGGCCCCCACGCAACGTCAGCCCCGCGCCTGCAACCGCAGCAGCCGACGACACTCCCTCAGCAGGAAATGAAAGTCCGTGAAGGGCTCCGCGCCAATGTCCTGCCATCGCACCCGCCCGTCGCCGTCCACGAGGAACACCCCATGCAACGGGACGTCCTCGAAGTCGTCGTGCGCGTGCCATGCCCGGAACGCCACCCTCCCCGGGTCGGCCGCGAGCGGGAACGGGAACCCCCCGCCAGGCCCCGCGTTCTCCATCGTCCTCGCCAGTCCCTCCGGGGTGTCCGTCCCCACCGCAAGGATGTCGATTCCCGCCCCCGCAAACTCCATGGCCCGCGGCGCCAGCTGCTGCAATTGCTCCATGCAATGCACGCACCGATGACCCAGGTAAAACACCACCAGCACCGGCCGTCCCCGGTATCCCGTCAGGCGATGCACCTTCCCGTCATGCCCGGCCACCTCAAGCTCCGGCGCGGCCTGCGGCTGCCACTCGAACGCCCCAAGGCTCTCGACCGGCGGCCTCGTCCCGGAATCAGCCGGGTACGACGGAACCGGCCTCCATTCTCCCTTCAGGCCCGCCGCCGCAAGCACCGGCTCCAGACGCCGCACGGCCGCCAACCCCGTCTCCAGCCATGCCGCCCGCTCCCGGAGCATCCCGAAAACCTCCAGCGCCTCGTTCGTCTTGCCCGCCTCCCAAAGCAGCTCGGTCCGCACCAGCAGCGGATGCACCTGGTTCGTGCCGCCCTCCACCGCCTCGCGCGCCAGCGTCAACGCCTTCTCGCGATCCCCAAGCCGGAATCGCCAGCGCGCCTCACGCTCCTTCGACACCGACTTCAGCCCCCCAAGCCTTGCCAGCATCCCGTTCGTCTCGCCACGCGCCACGTCCACCGCGAACTCCAGCTCCTTGATGTGCTCGCCAAGGTTCTCGATCACCTCCGTGTAGGGCTTCAGCGCGTCCGCCATCGCCTTGTCCACGTCGCCACGGCCCTTCTTGTCCGCCATGGCCTTCGCCTCCGCCGCGTCCACCGCCATCCGGCGCAGGTCCCGCGCGTGCTGCATCGCCCCCCGAACCAGCTCCATGTCCCGTTCCACCCGGTCCAATTGGCCCAGCCCCACGTGTGCCAACCCCATCATCCGCGCCCGCCTCCCCTGTTCCTCGGGCAGCTCCGTCGGCTCCAGCAACGCGGTCTCCGCCAGCCCAAGCCCCTTTTCCCACATCTCCCATCGCACCAACGTCTCCAGCAACCGTCGCCGCCCGTTCGAGCCCGTGCCGCCCCGGACCTCGTACGGCGTCCCGTTCGTCCTCAGGTCCAGGGCGTTGTACCGCGGATGACGCGGCATCTCGATCATGTTGCACGCCAAATCCACCGCCCTCGACGCCGCCCCAAGGTAACCCAACGTCTGCACCAGCCACTCGCTGTTGTGCGCGTAGTTGTGGATCTGGTCCGGCATCAGCCGGTCCTGCATCACCTGCGTGTTGTCCACCCGCACCGACGCCTCCTGCTGCCATGCCGTGTCCGCGTACCGCCGCAGCTTGTTGAACGTGTGCCCCGCCATGTGCCACTGGTGCGCCACCCCGGGCGAGCTCTGCCCCGACAACGCCGCCGAGGGCAGCGCCCGCGCCGCCGACTCGTCCTTCTCCCCGTCCCACAAATGGATCCGGTAATGATGCGCCGGATGGTTCGGCTGCAACGCGAACACCTCCTTCAGCAACGACTCCACCGCCTGCGCGCTCCCGATCGGGATCCCGCGCGACCCGTTGTCCCAGATGTGGAAAGCAAGGAACGCCTTCGCCTCCACGTCCTCCGGATGCCGATGCACGATGTTCTCCAGCGCCCGGATGTACTCGCGTCGGCGGTCGGGCTCGCTCCGGCCCGGGTCCCGGTAGTACTCCGCCAACGCGTCGATCCAGAGCTGTTCCCGCGCCGACGCCATCCCCCGCCGCTTGCTCGCCTCCTTGGCCAACTCCCCCGCGCGCTTCGCGTTGTGGATGTTCGCCATCGTCATCCCCCAGTACGCCATCGCGCAGTTCGTGTCCGCGGCCGCCGCGCCCCGGAATGACCGCTCCGCCTCAAGGTACCAGAACCCGTGCAACTGCCCCACGCCCTGCCTGAAGAAGCGCCGCGCAAGGTCGTTCGTCGTCGTGACCTCGAACCGGATCTCCGGCATCCCAGCCATCAGCCTCGCCTTCTGCCGGGGCCCCTCGTCGAATGCCGCCCCGTGCATCGAGTGCCCCGGGACCACCGCGCCCGCATCCCCGGCCCCGCCCTGCCCCAAGACCACCCCCCATGCCCCAAGGCACATCAACCCAAGCCACCCGCCTCGTTTCCGCCCATCACGCTTCATGCCGTCACGCTACAGGCAATCCCCCGGGCGTAGAAGCCTTCCGAATCCACGCCCCCCATGGCCCTCCTACCGCCGAGCCAAGACCGCCTCCGCCGCCGCGATCCCCGAAAGCACGGCCCCCTCCACCCCGCCCGCCCCGAACCCGTCGCCCGCCATCACCAGCAACGGCGACTCGCTCGCAACAACGCACCGGCATCGGTCCCGCGTCACCGCATGGCTGTACCGCCAGCCATGCACTTCCATGGCCCGCACTCCAACCCCAAGGAAACCCGACGCCTCGTCGATCAGCCTCCGCCCGGACTCCACCCGGTCCCCATCCCAATGCCCCATCGCAAACCCATGCGTCGAATGCACCGTCACCGATGGCGCCGCCGAGATCCCCTTCCGCACGTTGTCCGTGATCCTCGCAATCGAACCGCTCCCCGTCACCAGGCCCGACGACGACGCGACCCGTGACGGCCCCTCGGTCAACGCCATCACCGCAAGGCAACGCTCATACGCGATCGCCTCCAACCGCATCCTCAGTCCCGCCTCGATCCCGACCCTCCCCGCCTGCATGACCGCCAACGCCTGCGGGACCGGCACCGTGACAACCATGGCGGACCCCTCGATGCCCGGCCCCGCCTTGGTCACGGCGATCCACCGGCCCTCCCGCCCATGAACCCCAACCACCTCCGTCGCCAACCTCACGTCCAGCCCGTCCGCCATGCCTCGGCCCACCGCCGACATCGAGGGTTGGCCCCGGAACCATGCCCGGCCTGCCTCGCACGGACCCACGTCCCCCCACTCCACCATGGCACCGGAAGCCTCCACCCCGGACAACGCCCCGGTCACGTTGCGCCGGTCCATCTCGAAACCCTGCGCGCCATGGTCAAACGTCGCATCGCCCACCCGTCGGCTCGCCAGCCGGCCCCCGGCCCTCCTGCCCTTGTCGAGGACCACCACCCCAACCCCCGCCCTCGTCAGCACCGTGGCCGCCATCAACCCCGAAACCCCGCCCCCAAGCACCACCACGTTGGCTTCTTCCCTCCCGGATCCCATTCCCGCCCATCGTTCCCCTCGGGCCGCCGATCGTCAAACCCCCGGGCCCCATGGCCTGATCCCCGCGCACCCCGTTCTGGAGTGCCCGGTTCCCGCCTCGCGCCGCGCCGACGGAGCGTTGCACCAAGAAACGGCAGTTCGAGAGGGCTTCAACCCATGGAAATGGCCTTCCCATCATGCCAAAAGGCCCCGTGGAATCCATCCGTCACCTCACCCCTCGGGTGAGGTTGGACTGGACCGGTCCGGGTTGTAGGCCGGCTCCCTCACGCGGCAAAAACGTGGCAAGGCCGTCCCGGCTCTGGCTGGTTCACGTCCAACAGCAGGATGCCGCTGCCACCCTGCCCCCAAGCTCGGAGGTCCGGCATCCTCGCCGCCGCGTGAGGGCTCGCGAGGGCTCACGGCCTTGAGCATGGGCCATGCCTTCGGCGCCACCTGACGGCTGGACTGATCCCCACACACCCCGTGCCGTATCAAGGAATAGACAGGTGGTCCTGGCGTCTTGGCACCCGTCCATGAAACCGCAGGTCGGCCGCCGGGGCAGGTTTCGCTCGCCCCATCCACCAAGGCCTGCCTTGGCCCTGATCTTCGTGTGACCAAAAAACAGCGTCTCGTTCGGCGATCCCGTAAGTGAGCATGCCGGCAATGCCTCACGCGAAAACACGCGGAAGGCAGGCGCGTAGGTGATCAAGCTTGGGTTCATGCCCATCCGCCACGATGGCGCGTCGGCACGCAGCCTGTCGCAACCCGCCCGCTTGGGGATCGAGAGATTCCCTCCTCCCTGCGCGGGGATGTTCGCCCCACGGCCATCGCATCGTCGCGGGCAATTCAAGCTCCCCTTCCGCCGCACGCTCCCATAGCCTGCCGCCCATCTCGACTCGCTCATGATTCAGCTCTCGCGCTTCTCCATCGGGGTCGGCGACCGGTTCGCCCACCAGGCCGCCGCCCAGCTCCGCGCCTGTTCCGAACTCCTCAAGGACGGCCCACTCGTCGTCCCGGTCTGGAACAAGTCCAACCGCGAGCACTCCTTCATCGGCTCCTGCCCCGAGTCCGTCCTCGCCGCCGCACGCTCCGCCGTCGCCGCCGCCAATTGGACCCACCCATGGCACGTCGATGCCGACCACATCCGCCTCGGCACCGTGGACCGCTACATCCCGCACTCGGACTTCTTCACCATCGACGTCGCAGACTCCATCGGGCAGCCGCCGGGGCCGGGCGAGGCCGAGGCCTTCGCGGACCGGCACCCCGAACTCGTCGGCGAGCTTCGCATCCCCGGCATCCATGGCGCCATCCGCACCGGCCGGGCCGACGTGGTCGCCTGCGCCACCCAGTACCTCTCCGCCGTGGGCGAGGCCGCACGGCTCCATCGCCACATCGAGGCCGCCAAGGGAGCCGGCTCGTTCATCGCCGAGGTTTCCATGGACGAGACCGACGAGCCCCAGACGCCCCCCGCCCTGCTCGTCATCCTCGCCGCGCTGGCCGAGGAACGCGTGCCCTTGCAGACCATCGCGCCCAAGTTCACCGGCCGCTTCAACAAGGGCGTGGACTACGTCGGCGACCTCGCCCGGTTCGAGCGCGAGTTCAACGACGACCTCGCCGTCATCGCCCATGCCGTTCGCACCTACGGCCTCCCCGCAAACCTCAAGCTCTCCGTGCACTCCGGCAGCGACAAGTTCTCCCTCTACCCCGTCATCCGTCGCGCCCTGGCGCGCACCGGCGCCGGCGTCCACCTCAAGACCGCGGGCACCACATGGCTCGAGGAGGTCATCGGCCTCGCCGAGTCCGGCCCGGACGGACTCGCCTTCGCCAAGTCCATCCACGCCGAGGCCCTCGACCATGTGGAGGCGTTGTGCGCCCCGTATGCGTCCGTCATCGACATCAACCCGTCCCGCCTCCCCTCGGTTGCCGACGTCGCGGGCTGGGACGGCGCAAGGTTCGCCGCCGCGCTGCGCCACGAGCCTTCCGACCCGCGATTCGACCCCGGCCTGCGCCAGTTGATCCACGTCTCCTTCAAGCTCGCCGCCCGGCGCGGCAAGGCCTTCACCGACCTCCTCGTCGCCCATCGCGACGTCGTGGGACGCAACGTGACCGACAACCTCCTGCGCCGGCACCTGCGTCCACTCCTCGTCGGCTGAGTCCAGCCTCGCCCATCCCCCCCTCGTAACCCCACGGCCCACCCCTCCATCGCATGCAAACCCGCACGCTCGGCCGCACCGGCCTCACCCTTCCCGTGCTCGGCTTCGGCGCGTCGTCCCTCGGCCAGGAGTTCCGGAACGTCACCCTCGACGACGCCATCGCCTCCGTTCGCGTCGCCCTCGATCATGGCATGAACTTCATCGACACCTCGCCGTTCTACGGCCGCGGCATGAGCGAGGTGCTGCTCGGCGTCGCCCTGCAAGGCGTCCCACGCGAACAATACACCCTTTGCACCAAGCTCGGCCGTTATGACCTCCAACACTTCGACTTCTCGGCGCGGCGCGTCGCGGAGTCCGTGGACGTCAGCCTCCACCGCCTCCGCACGGACCACCTCGACATCGTGCTCTGCCATGACATCGAGTTCGTCCCGATGCAGCAGGTGGTGGACGAGACGTTGCCGGCGCTCCGCAAGGCCCAACAGGCGGGCAAGCTCCGCTTCATCGGGTTCAGCGGCTATCCCCAGAAAATCTTCCGCTTCGTCTGCGACCAAGCCGACGTGGACTGCGTCCTCAGCTACAACCAATACACGTTGCAGAACACGCGGTTCGCCGACGAAACCCTCCCCTACCTAGCGGCCAAGGGCATCGGCGCCATCAACGCGGGCCCGTTCAGCGCACGCCTCCTCACCAACGCCCCACTCCCCGCGTGGCTCAAGGAACCCGAGCCCGTGAAGGCCGCCGCACGCCGCACGGCCGAGCTCTGCGCCGCACGCGGCGTGGACATCGCCCAGCTGGCCCTCCAATTCTCCTGCTCCCACCCCGGGATCGCCAGCACCGTCGCCGGCTCCGCCAACCCCGCCAACATCCGCCGCTGGGCCCAATGGCTCGCACAACCCCTCGACTCAGACCTCCTCGCCGAGGTCAAGGCCCTCTTCGCCCCCGTCCACAACGTCGGCCATGCCGAGGGCCTCCCCGAGAACAACTAGCCCCTGCTCCCTGCCCCAGCCCAGCCCTCCCATGAAGGCACTCCAGCTCGAAAAACCCCTCGCATGGCGCCGCGTCGAGATCCCGGAGCCCCAGCCCCCGGGCCCAGGCGAGGCCCTCCTGCGCGTCCATCGCGTGGGCATCTGCGGCACCGACCTCTCCGGGTACCTCGGCAAGATGCCGTTCTTCTCCTACCCGCGCATCCCCGGCCATGAGCTGGGCGTGGAGGTCCTCGCCGTCGGCGAGGGCGTCTCCAACGTCCAGCCGGGCGACCGTTGCTCGGTGGAGCCCTACATCAATTGCCAGCGCTGCTACGCCTGCCAACGCGGCTATACCAACGCCTGCCAACATCACAAGACCCTCGGCGTCATGTGCGACGGCGGGCTTGCCGAACGCATCGTCCTCCCCGCGCGCAAGCTCCATCCCGCGCCCGCACTGTCCCACGACCAAGCCGCCCTCGTGGAAACCCTCGCCATCGGTTGCCATGCCATCGACCGCGCCCAACCCCGCCCCGGGGAACACGTCCTCGTCATCGGCGCCGGACCCATCGGCCTGTCCGTCATCGAGTTCGCAAGGTTGTCCGGCGCCAAGTCCGTCGTCACCGACCTCCAACCCTCCCGCCTCGCGTTCGTCCGCGAAAAAATGCGCGTGCCCGACACCTTCCAGACCCGCGGCGACGACTCGGACTTCGAGTCGCTGGCCGCCCTGTCCTCGGGTCAGATGGCCGACGTCATCGTGGACGCCACCGGCAACGCCCGGTCCATGGCCCGCGCCATGGACTTCGCGGCCCACGGGGCGCGCGTCGTCTTCGTGGGCATCACCCAGCAAAACCTCGAGTTCCCCCATGCCCCGGTCCTCCACCGGCGCGAGCTTACCCTGATGGCCTCCCGCAACGCCCGCACGGGCGACTTCCCCCGGATCATCGACCTCATCGGGTCCGGCCGCATCGACACCCGCCCGTGGATCACCCATCACGCCCGCATGGACGACGTCCCAAACATGTTCGGCCAATGGCTGGACCCCGCCACCGGCGTGATCAAGGCCGTCGTCGAGGTCTAGCCCATGCCCGCCTCGTCTCCCGGGCGGGCGTTCCTCCCCAGTGCACGCCCGACCCTCGCGCCCGTCGCGCCCGTCGCGCCCGTCGCGCCCGTCGCCCCGGTCCCGGCTCCGGCACGGCGCGGCCGCCCCTGAAATGTTCCGTGCGAAGCAAGATTGGGGATGAATTGGCCCCGCGTCTTGAACATCGTTCCCTCATTCACATGACGAAGCGCGCGTCACGTTCCCGGTGCCTCCGTTGGCTTGCCTCCATGGCCTCTACCGTCGCCATCGCCATGCCCCTCCTCGAAGCCTCCGCCGCTCCCGTGGACTTCTCACGCGACGTCCTGCCCATCCTCTCGGACCATTGCTTCCATTGCCATGGCCCCTCCGAAACCGGACGCAAGGCCGGCCTGCGCCTCGACCTCCGCGAGGCGGCCATCAAGCCCAGCAAGAACGGACGGGCGGCCCTCGTCCCGGGCAAGCCCGAGGCCAGCGAACTCATCCATCGGCTGGACCTCGCCGACCCCGACGAGGTCATGCCCCCGCCCGAGACCCACAAGCCCTTGTCCAGCACCCAAAAGGACACCCTGAAGCGTTGGGTCGCCGAGGGTGCCCCATGGGGCAAGCACTGGGCCTTCGAGCCCGTCAGGCCTCCCAAGGTTCCCGCGCCCCGCACGCCCGGCTGGGCCCTCCATGACCTCGACCGCTTCGTCCTTCATCGTCTCGAAGCCGAGGGCCTCCAACCCTCCCCCGCCGCTTCCACCCCCGAGCTCGCACGACGCGTCGCCCTCGACCTCACCGGCCTTCCCCCCTCCGACGACGACCTCCTACGCCTCGCCTCCGACCCCTCCCCCGCTGCCTACGAGGCCTACGTCGATCGACTCCTCGCCTCGCCACGCTTCGGCGAGCATCTCGCCCGCGAATGGCTCGACCTCGCACGCTACGCCGATACCTACGGCTTCCAGTCCGACGTCGAACGCGACATGTCGCCATGGCGCGACTGGGTGGTGCGCGCCATCAACGAGAACCTGCCCCATGACCAGTTCCTGACATGGCAACTGGCCGGGGATCTCCTGCCCAACCCCACCCAGGACCAAGTCCTCGCCACCGCCTTCAACCGCCTTCACCGCCAAACCAACGAGGGCGGCAGCATCGAGGAGGAATGGCGCCAGGAATACGTCGCCGACCGCGTCCATACCGTCGGCACCTCCATGCTCGGCCTCACCCTCGAGTGCAGCCGTTGCCATGACCACAAGTACGACCCCATCTCCCATCGCGACTACTACTCCATCGCCGCCTTCTTCAACAACATCGACGAGTCCGGCCTCTACTCCCACTTCACCACCGCCACGCCCACGCCCACCATGTTCCTCTACCGCGAGGGCGACCAACGAAGGCACGCCGAGCTCAGGCAGGCCGTCGCCCTCGCCAGCCAACGGCTCTCCAACGCCCTCCGGTCCGCCGCCCCGCCCTCCACGCCGCCCGCACCCGCGCTCCCCGCGCCCCTCGCCTCCTACGCCTTCGACAAGGCCGACGGCGGAAAGTCCCCCAACGGCGTCTCCACCAACGGCGCCGCCGAGGGCGCCATCAAGCTCGTCGAGGACCGGGCCAGCAAGGTCCTCGCGTTCAATGGCGACGACGCCGTCTCCTGCCCGGGCGTCGGTCGCTTCGCACGCTACGACCCCTTCTCCATCAGCCTGTGGCTCAAGCCCGCCGAGACCCGCCCCCGCGCCGTCGTCCTTCACCTCTCCCAGGCATGGACCGACTCCGGCTCCCGCGGCTACGAGCTCGTCCTGGATGCAGGCCGCCCCTTCTTCGGCCTCATCCACTTCTGGCCCGGCAACGCCATCGCCATCCGCGCAGCCGAGAAGCTCCCCGTCGGCGAATGGTCTCATGTCACCGTCACCTACGACGGCTCCAGCACCGCCGCCGGCCTCGCCCTCTACGTCAACGGACGCCGCGCCCATGCCGAGGTCGTCCGCGACAACCTCTACAAGGACATCCGCCATCGCGGCGAATGGGGCGATTCCTCCGCCGGCTCGCTCTCGCTCTCCCTCGGCGCCCGCTTCCGGGACAACGGCTTCCGCAACGGCCGCATCGACGACCTCGTCGTCCATGGCGTCGCCCTGACCCCATGGGAGGTCTCCCAACTCGCGGGCGTCGCGGCCGCGCCCTCCCCCGCAGACCTCGCCGAATGGCACGCCCACCGCGCGAATCCATCCGTCGCCAAAGCCCGCGCCGCCCTCGCCACCGCCCGCGCCGACGAGGACGCCTTCGTCACCGGCCTCAAGGAGATGATGGTGATGAAGGAAATGGAACGGCCCCGCCCCACCCACGTCCTCGCGCGCGGCGCCTACGACGCCCCCGCCGCTCCCGTCGAGCGCGACGTGCCCTCCCGCATCTTTCCCATGCCGGACGACCTGCCCCGGAATCGCCTCGGCTTCGCACGCTGGCTCACCCATCCCGCAAACCCCCTCGCCTCCCGCGTCGCCGTCAACCGCGCATGGAAGCTCCACTTCGGGCGCGGCCTCGTCTCCACCGTCGAGGACTTCGGCAACCAAGGCCGCGCCCCGTCCCACCCCGAGCTCCTCGACTGGCTCTCCCATCGCTTCATGCAGTCGGGCTGGGACCGCAAGGCCCTGCACCGCCTCATCGTCACGTCCGCCACCTACCGCCAGGCGTCCTCCGGCACCGCCGCCTCGCGCGCCATCGACCCCGACAACGTCTGGCTCGCCCGCGGCCCGCGTCATCGCCTGCCCGCCGAGGTCCTCCGCGACCGCGCCCTCGCCGCCAGCGGCCTGCTCGCCAGCAAGATCGGCGGCCGCTCCGTCAAGCCCTACCAACCCCCCGGCGTCTGGGAGGACGCGGGCACCGGCAAGTCCTATTCCCAGGACAAGGGCGAGGCCCTCTACCGCCGCAGCCTCTACACCTTCTGGCGCCGCACCGCGCCCCCTCCCTCCATGCTCACCTTCGACGCCCCCTCCCGCGAGGTCTGCACCGCCAAGCGCGACACCACCACCACCCCCCTCCAGGCCCTCGTCCTCCTCAACGACCCCCAGTTCCTCGAGGCCGCACGCGTCCTCGCCCAACGCTCATGGCTCGAAGCCGCCCCCGACGACCCCTCCCGCCTCGCCCGCGTCTTCCGCCGCGTCATGGGCCGCGACGCCTCCGCGCCCGAGTCCGCCGTCATGGCCCAACTCCTCTCCCAGCAACGCGTCCTCTTCGCCGCCAACCCAGAGTCCGCACGCCAATTCCTCAAGGTCGGCGAAATCCCCGCCGACCCCGCCATTCCCGCCCCCGAGCTGGCCGCCGCCACCGTGGTGGTCTCCACCCTCATGAACCACGACGAGTTCGTCATGAAGCGATGAATCATCCCATGGACCTCCCCGCGTCCGCCTGCACCGGCCCCCTCCCGTCCCTCGGCCTCAGCAAACGCCAGTTCCTCGGACGCTTCGGCATGGGCCTCGGCGCCATGGCCCTCGCCGACCTCATGGGCCCGCCCATCCATGCGGCCGGGCCGCCCTCGGGCGTCGGCGAGGGCGCGTTCCTCAAGGCCACCCACCATGCGCCCCGCGCCAAGCGCGTCATCTACCTCTTCATGTCCGGCGGTCCCTCCCAGATCGAGACATGGGATCCCAAGCCCGTCCTCAACCAACGTCACGGCGAGGAACTCCCCGACTCCGTCCGGCGCGGCCAACGCCTCACCGGCATGTCCGGCAACCAAGCCTCCCTCCCCCTCGCCGGTTCCGCCTTCAAGTTCGCGCGCCATGGCAAGTCCGGCTCGTGGGTCAGCGAGCTCCTCCCACACACCGCCAAGGTCGTGGACGAACTGTGCGTCGTCCGCTCCGTCTTCTCCGAGGCCATCAACCACGACCCCGCCATCACCTTCCTCCAGACCGGCTCCCAGGTCTCCGGTCGCCCCAGCCTCGGCGCATGGGTCCACTACGGCCTCGGCTCCATGAACGCCAACCTCCCCGCGTTCGTCGTCCTCGTCACCCGCGGCAAGGTCGATCAACCCCTCTACTCCCGCCTCTGGGGCCCAGGCTTCCTCCCCTCAGGCCATCAAGGCGTCCAGTTCCGCGCCGGTCGCGAGCCCGTCCTCTACCTCTCCAACCCCCCGGGCATCGACGACGCCTCACGCCGCGCCATGCTCGACCGCCTCCGCGACCTCCACGACCTCCAACGCGCCGAGTCCGGCGACGCCGAAATCGACGCTCGCATCTCCCAATACGAGATGGCCTACCGCATGCAATCCTCCGTCCCCGATGCCGTGGACCTCTCCAAGGAACCCCAGTCCGTCCTCGACCTCTACGGCCCGGACGTCAGCAAGCCCGGCACCTTCGCCTCCAATTGCCTCCTCGCCCGTCGCCTTGCCGAACGCGGCGTCCGCTTCATCCAGTTGTACCATCAAGGCTGGGACCAGCACGGCGGCCTCCCTGGCGGCATCCGCCAGCAATGCAAGGAAACCGACCAACCCTGCTTCGCTCTCCTCACCGACCTCCGCCAACGCGG
>CAIYFP010000129.1 GCA_903925515.1 uncultured Verrucomicrobiota bacterium | reverse complement strand
TCCTTCGTCACCTCCCTGTTCCTCCAATTCGTCCTCAAGTGGAGCTCTGACGACGCCGACCAACTCGCCAAGACCGTCCTCGTCACCGTCGCGGTCTCCTCCGTCACATGGGTCGCCGTCACCCTCCTCACCGCCCCGGAAGACCGCAAAACCCTCCTCGCCTTCTACCGGCGCGTCAGGCCCGCCGCCGCGCTCTGGGGCCCCGTCGCCCGCGAAGCCTCCGAGGTCACCCCGCCCATGGACGGCTGGGTCAACCTCCGCGACTGGGTCGCCGGCTGCCTCAGCATCTACATGGCGCTCTTCGGCGTCGGGAAACTCATCCTCGGCGAGACATCCCTCGGCGTTGCCTTCCTCTTCATCTCCATGGTGTCCGGCGTCTTCGTCTATTGGGACCTGAGCCGGCGCGGCTGGAAGGTTGTCGGCGACGAGCCTCCGGCCACCCCGCGTGGATAGCACCATGGCGTCCGATTGGGGGGCGTGACAACGCGCCCTCCAGGAAGTGCCGCCTCCATGGGCGAACCTTGCGCCATTGCCCACAAATGTTGCTCATTATCAACGCTTTATATTTCTAACTGACACCGAATGAGGGAGCATGGCCCCTCATGCGTTCGTCGTTCGCGGCATTCCACACCCGGCTCATGGCATGGCTTCTTTACGCCAGCATCCATGGCCTACCCCAAGGTGCCCCCGCCCCTTCCCCAGCCCTCGCCCTCGCCCAAGTCCCCGGCCCCTATCAACTCGACCCCGTTTGCTACTCCCCGGTTCCTGCCCGCGGCTCCCTGCCGCCCGGCAAGCGTTCCCCCGGCACCGTCCGCATGGCCGAACGCCTCGCCCAGCTCCACCGCGACCGCCGCCCGGGCGCCACCCTATTCTTCAACGACAAGGCCGCCGCCTCCCTCGCAGCAGCCTTGCCCGCCGCCTCCAACCCCATGGACATGCTCCGCTCCCGCTTCGAGCTCGCTCGTGAGTCCATGCGCTCCGGACGCCCCGACCATGCCCTCAACCTCCACCTCGAAATGGAGCGCATCCTCGCCACCAACAACCTCCCCCTCCCCGCCTCCGCCCGCGTCCAAATGCAAACCGAACGCGCCATCGCATTCCTGCGCATGGGCGAGCAGGAAAACTGCATCGGGCTACCCTCCGCCGAGTCCTGTCTCTTCCCCTTGTCCGACGCCGCCCGCCACCGCCTGCCCCGCGGCTCACGCGGCGCCATCGACATCCTCCAGGGCATCCTCCGCGACGACCCCAACGATTCCCGCGCCCTGTGGCTCCTCAACATCGCCTACATGACCCTCGGCGAATACCCCGCCAAGGTCCCCAAGGACTGGCTCATCCCCCCGGACACCTTCGCCTCCGAGCAGCCCATGCCGCGCTTCCCCAACGTCGCCGCCCATGCGGGCCTTGATCTCCTCGACCTCGCGGGCGGCGTCATCTGCGACGACTTCGACAACGACGGCTTCCTTGACGTCATGGCGTCCTCATGGGGCCTCGACGGCCAACTCCGGTTCTACCGCAACAACGGCGACGGCTCCTTCTCCGAGCGCACCTCCGAGGCCGGCATCGTGGGTCTCCTCGGCGGCCTCCAAATCTATCCCGCCGACTTCAACAACGACGGCCTGCTCGACGTCTGGATCGCCCGGGGTGCATGGCTCGGCAAGGCCGGCCGCATCCCCGCCTCCCTCCTCCGCAACGAGGGCAACGGAACCTTCTCCGACGTCACCGAGGAGGCCGGCCTTCTCCGCCTCCACCCCCACCCAGGCCTGTCGCTGGCTCGACTTCGACAACGACGGCCTCATCGACCTCTTCGTCGGCAACGAGACCACCGACCCCGCCGACCCGGACCCGTGCGAGCTCTTCCGGAACAATGGCGACGGCACCTTCACCGAATGCGCCGCCGCATGCGGGCTCGCCCTCAAGCTCTTCGTCAAGGGCGTCACCTGCGCCGACTACGACAACGACGGCGACACCGACATCTACCTGTCCGTCCGTGCAGGCCCCAACGTTCTCCTGCGCAACGACGGGCCCGAGCCCTTCGCCTCCACCCCATCCGCCACGCCCGCACGCTGGAGGTTCACCGACGTCAGCATCCCGGCCCGCGTCACCCAGCCCTCCTTCAGCTTCGCCACATGGTTCTTTGACTTCGACAACGACGGCTGGGAGGACCTCTTCGCATGCGGCTACGGGATCAACCATGTCGGCGACGTTGCCGACGACTACCTCCGCCGCCCCTCCAAGGGCACCACGCCACGCCTCTATCGCAATCTCGGCAACGGCACCTTCACCAACGTCACCGCCGAGGCCGGCCTCCGCCGCGTTTGTCATGCCATGGGCTGCTCCTTCGGCGACCTCGACAACGACGGCTGGCTCGACTTCTACCTCTCCACCGGCGACCCCGAGCTCGCCACCATCATCCCCAACCGCATGTTCCGAAACGACGGCGGCTCACGCTTCAGGGAAGTCACCACGGCCACGGCCACCGGCCACCTCCAGAAGGGCCACGGCGTCTCCTTCGCCGACCTCGACAACGACGGCGACCAAGACGTCTATGTCAGCCTCGGCGGCGCCTACTCGGGCGACATCGCCCGCAACGCCCTCTTCCAAAACCCCGGCTCCACAAACCGTTGGGTCACCCTTCGCCTCGTCGGAACCCGCGCCAACCGCGCCGCCATCGGCGCTCGCATCCAAGTCCACCTTCAGACATCAAACGGCCCACGCACCCTCCATCGCACCGTCGGGTCCGCCGGCTCCTTCGGAAACAATCCACTCCGGCAGGAAATCGGCATCGGCAACGCCACCTCCATATCCAAGGTAACCGTCCTCTGGCCCGGCGACCCCAACCCGCAGCAGGTCGAGGGCATCCAACCCGGCGCGTTCTGGTCCATCCAGCAAGGCAACCCCACCCCATCAAGGCTGCCCCTGCGCTCCTTCCAGTTCGGCCCGCGCTGACCCGCCCCAGATCAGCCCCGCGCCTGCACCACCTCGTACCCGCCGCCCACCGCCGCCCGGAACCCCTCCGACGCCCGCCCCCAATCCACCACGTCCACCCGGAACGGAAGGTCCGATTCCATGAACGCCTCCCGCAGCATCCCAATCCGGCCCAACGTGCCCGGGCCTTCCATCAATACCGCAAGGTCAAGGTCCGAGTAGGCCCGCGCCACGCCACGGACGCGCGACCCAAACGCCCGCACCTCGCACCCGGGCACGACCCGTCCAAGGATGCCGCGCACCGTCGCAAGGTGCTCTTCCGACACGTCAATCATGGCGCTCCACGATCTCCCCAAGGAAACGCTCCGCCGCCGGCAGGAAGCGGACAGCAACCGCATAAACCTCCCCGGCGACGGCTGAGTCATAGGTATGGGACGTCTCGTTGCGCGCCCGATGGAAGGTCATCCACTCCTCGACGTCCCCGATTAGGCGAGCTTCCGCCGCCAGCCTGAATAACTCCCGGCGACTCACCCCGTCCACGGCCTCCGGCCGCAGGTTGTATCCCAGCCATCGCCTCATCGACTTCCAGCAAACCTCGTAGGCCACCTCGAAATGCTGGATGATGCCCGCATGAAGCGTCTCCCGAACCACCGGCGACATCCCCGGAAGGACCCTCTCGGTCTCGTCCACGCAACGGCGCAGCGCACGCACCGATGCCTCCAGTGAAGAAAAATCAAGCCTCATAGGGTCTCGCGCCCGGCGTATTGCCGCCGTCCAAGCCTTGTTATCACCCGCCGTGGTGCCCGCAAACCCCGAATCCATGGCCTCGATCCGCACGCGAGCAAGCTGCCGCAGGCTGCGCACCAGCACGCGGTCGTGGCGGATGGGCATCAACCTCGGCACGCGCATCCATGAGGCCGCACTCGTCGCGTCTTCGCGTCTTCGCGTCTTCGCGTCTTCGCGTCTTCGCGTGCGGCCCTCCCCGCTGCATGCACCACCGGATCAGCGCATGGAAAGGCTTTGTTTTTTGCCTCACGCGAGGCCGCGAAGCCGCGAAGCGATGCCGGCGGATCCGCCCTCCGGCTGCGCCGCGCGAGGCGAGAGCCCTTCACGCAAAAACGGCCTGCGCGTGGATTGGGGGCCATGGCGAGAGGATGGACAAGCCCGCCCGGCCCGGACAGCATGCGTGCATTCACCTTGTCATGGGCACCAAAAGGCCCGGTCCATGCCCATGCATGGGCCAAGGCCATGCCGATGTTGTTTGATGTCATGAAGTCTCCAGAACGCCCGCCCCATGGCCTCGTGCAAGCCATCCTGCTTGCCGGGCTCGTCCTGTCGCACGGCATCCTGTCCGCCGCCGACACCCCCGCCCGCCGCCTCCTGTTCACCGAGTACGGCAAGGGACCCAACCGCTTCGTCGAGCTTGGACCCGACGGCCGAATCGCATGGGAGTTCCGTCCACCCAGCATCACGGTCATCTTTCAGGTGCTGCCCAACGGGAACATCGTCTTTGGATACGGAGGCCAGCCCACGGGCGTCCGCGAGATCACGTCCCGGGGCGTGACCGTCTTCGACCATGTGAGTCGTTCCATGCAGGTCTTCGGCTGCGAACGCCTGCCCAACGGCAACACGCTGGTCGCCGAGCAAGGGCCCTGCCAAGCGGTCGAGGTCAACCCCGCCGGCACGGTCGTTTCCGTCACGCCCCTGACCACCCGCGTCGAGGGCTACCACCTAGAGGTTCGCAACGTTCACAAGCTTCCCAACGGCAACATCCTCGCCGCGCATGAGGGCGAGGGCGCGGTCCGGGAGGTGGACCCTCGCGGGGCGGTCGTGTGGGAGTACACGGGCGTGACAAATGCGGGCGAGGCCCTGCGTTTGCCAAACGGCAACACGTTGGTGTGCTGCGGCACCCAAAAACGCCTCATCGAGGTCACGCCATCCAAGCAGGTGGCATGGGAGTTCAAGGCCGAGGACGACCCGGAACTGAACATCACGTGGGTTTCGAGCGTGCAACGCCTCAAGAATGGCAACCTGCTCGTGGGAAACTTCCTCCGCGGACAGGAGGGCCGCGGCGCCCATGCCTTCGAGATCACGCCGTCCAAGAAGGTGGTCTGGAAATGGACCGACCATTCCCTCGTCTCCTCCATCACCACCGTCCGCGCCCTTGGCGAATAACCCATCCCATCCACCCCCCTCCCCACCCTTCCCATGCCCATCGTCGCAGTCACTGACTACACCTTCCCGGACCTTGCGATCGAACGATCCATCCTCGCGCCCCATGGAATCGAGGTCGTCGCGTCCATGGAACGTCTCCAACCCGCCGGGACGGCCGGCCTTGTCCGGGATGCCGACGCCGTGATCACGCAGTTCGCGATCGTCAACGGCTCCGTCATCGATGCGATGGGCAAGGCCAAGGCGATCGTCCGGTACGGCATCGGGTACGACAACGTGGACGTGGCGGCGGCTCGCGCGCGGGGCATCCCGGTCTGCAACATTCCGGACTACTGCGTGGACGAGGTCGCGGACCACACCATGGCCTTCATCCTTGCCATCACCCGGCAGGTGGTGGCCAACAGCCGCCATGTTCATGAGGGCCGCTGGGGCCTTGCGTGCCCGCTCGCCTCCATGCAAGCCCTCCGCAACCTCGCCGTCGGCCTCGTTGGCTTTGGCCGGATCGGACGGGAGGTTGCGCGACGATTGATCGCCTTCCGCGCGCGCGTCCTCGTGTTTGATCCCGCCGTGCCCCCCGAAGCCATCAGCGCGACCGGGGCCTTCCCCGTGGCTTCGCTCGACGAACTCCTGTCACAAAGCGACGTCGTCTCGCCCCATTGCCCCTCGCTGCCCTCGACGCGGCGCATGTTCAACGCGTCCACGTTCGCGCGCATGAAGGCGGGCGCCGTGTTCGTCAACGTCGGGCGAGGCGACCTCGCCGACGGCGACGCCCTCGCGCGGGCGTTGGAGTCTGGACCGGTCGCGGCCGCCGCCCTGGACGTGTTCGACCCCGAACCGATTCCCGCCGGTCATCCCATCCTCGGGATGCCCAACGTCATCCTTGCGTCCCATGTCGCTTCCGCGAGCCCCGGCGCCGTCCGCACGCTCCGCGAGACCGCCGCACGGATCGCCCTCATGGCAATCCGGGGCGAGCCGCTTCCGAACGTGGTCAACACGCACGCCTGACGCCCCGACGCCATGCCCGCGCCCATGGCAAGCGGCGGCCCGGAATCCCCCGACGTGGTCCTCGTTGGCGGCGGGATCATGTCCGCCAACCTCGCCGTCCTGCTGCGGCTCCTCGACCCACGCCTCGCCATTCATGTCCTCGAAGCCGCGCCCGTTCTGGCGACGGAGGCGTCGGATGCCTCCAACAACGCGGGCACCGGCCATGCCGGCATCTGCGAACTGAGCTACACGCCATCGCGGGACGCCAACGGCAAGGTGCCCGTGGGGAGGGCGCTCCGGATTTTCGCCCAGTTCGAGCGTTCCTTGCAGTTCTACGCGCACGCGGCCGCGACCGGCATGGTGGGCGACCCGGCCGGCTTCATACGGCCCGTCCCGCACGTCTGTCTTGTCCATGGCCCCGAGGACGTCGCATTCCTCGCCGCAAGGCATGAGGCGCTGCGCGCGCATCATTTCTTCGGCGAGATGCGCATGACATCGGACCCCGGAGCCATCCACGCATGGGCACCGCTCGTCATGGAAGGGCGCAAGCCCGGCCCCGTCGCCGCCTCAACCGGGGAAGGGACCGAGGTGGACTTCGGGGAGCTCGCACGACGCCTCCTCGGATGGTTGGCCGCGCAGGAGGGCTGCACCGTGTCCACCGGATGGAAGGTGGATGGGCTTTCGCGCGCCCCGGAAGGCTGGCGGGTCTCGGCACGCCAATCCGCCACCGACACAAGACGGATCCTCCGTGCACGGTTCGTCTTTGTCGGTGCCGGGGGCGGGACGCTTCCCATCCTCCAGACGGCCGGTCTGCCGGAGGTGCGCGGCCTTGCGGGATTTCCCATTGGCGGCCAATGGCTTGTCTGCGACGAGCCTTCCGTCGCCGCCCGGCACGCCGCCAAGGTCTATGGAGCCACGCCCCCGTCATCGCCGAGCCTCGGGGCGCCCCACCTCGACCTCCGCATGCTCGGCGGGCCGCGTCGCCTCATGTTTGGCCCCTTCGCGTCATGGACCACCCGGTTTCTCCGGAACTCCGGCGCGATGACGGACCTCCCGGCGTCCATCCGCCCCGGCAACCTCGCCACCCTCTTGAGAACCGCCCTGCGCAACCGCGCGCTGGTGCGTTACCTCGTCGCCGAGGGACTTCAGGACATGGGGTCACGGCTGGTCGCCCTGCGGGATTTCTACCCCGCCGCCATCGACCGGCACTGGCGGGTCGTCGATGCCGGCATCCGCGTCCAAACGCTCCGGAAGGAAGACGGCGGCGCCGTGTCGTTTGGAACCGAGGTCCTTGCATCGGCCGACCGCTCGGTGGCCGCGCTCATGGGCGCCTCGCCCGGGGCGTCCGTCTCCGTGGGCATCGCCCTCGACGTCATCGCCACGTGTTTCCCGCGCCTTCTCTCCGACGCCGGTGCCCTGTCCCGTGCCCGGGCCATCTTCCCGGCCTTCGAGAAGGACCTCGCCGTGCCTGCGAATGCCGCCCTGTTTCAACGCGTCGCACGCGCCACGCGCGAGACGCTTGGGCTTGCACCCGTGGATGGCATCGCCTGACATGGAGGTGTTCACCACGTCTTTATGCCGCACGCCGCGCCTTCCACCTCCCTGATCCATGTCGCCGGAAAGATCGCGGTCGTCACCGGCGGCGCCTCTGGCATCGGTGCCGCGATCGCCGAGTGCTTCGCGGCGGCTGGAGCAAGGGTGTTCGTGGCGGACATCCACGACGAGGGGGCGCGCACGGTCGCCCACCGCATCCGCCTCGCCGGCGGCGACGCCGTCCCCGTCCACATCGACGTGTCCTCGGAGGATTCGTGCCGCCGATGCGCCGGGTTCGTTCTCGAAGCCAGCTCCGGGACCTGTGACGTCCTCGTGAACAACGCCGGCATCGGGCATGTGGGGTCCATCCTCGAAACCACCCCCGCCGACCTCCATCGCCTTTGGCAGGTCAACGTCGTTGGCCCGTACCTTCTCTCCCGCGAGTTCCTTCCCGCGATGCTCCGCAACGCAAGGGGCTCCATCATCCACGTCGCCTCCATCGCCGGCATCACCGGGATGGAATCCCGCTTCGCCTACACCGCCACCAAGCATGCGGTCGTCGGGATGACCCGCGCCATGGCCATGGACCACGGCTCCACCGGCGTCCGCATCAACTGCATCTGCCCCGGCCGCGTCGCCACGCCGTTCGTGGAGGCCCGGCTCGCGGAGTATCCCAACCCGGAGGACTACCGTCGCCAGCTTGCGTCGCCCCACGCCATGAAGCGCATGGCCAGCCCTCCCGAGATCGCCAGCGCGGCCCTCTACCTCGCCAGCGACGCCGCATCCTTCGTCACCGGCTCCGCCATGGTGGTCGATGGCGGCTACTCGGCCGGAAAATAGGAATCTCCTTCCCGCAAGCCTGCCCAACCCCAACCCAAGTCCGCTGACTGACCCATGAAAACCCCGTCGCCCGAAACCCGCCGCTCGTTCCTGGCCACCATGGGAACGCTCGCCGTCACCCCCATGCTCACCCGTGATTTTGGTCCCGGCGCCCCGCCCGTCCGCTACCCCGAACCCGACGTCCTTGTCCTCGACAAGGCCTTTGCGGGCATCCGGATTGGGTCGGCACCCATCGAGAGGCTTCACACCGGAATGTACTGGTCCGAAGGCCCCGCATGGAGCGGCTGGGGGCAATACCTGATGTGGAGCGACATCCCGAACAACATCCAGCACCGCTGGATTCCCGACGACGGACGCGTCACCACCCTCCGGAGCCCGGCCGGCCACAGCAACGGCAACACCTTCGACCGCGAGGGCCGCCAGATTTCCTTCGAGCACGGCACCCGCCGCGTCGTGCGGTATGAACCGGACAGCAAGGTCACCGTCCTCGCCGAGCGGTTCGACGGGAAGCCTTTCAACGCGCCCAACGACGGCGCCGTCCACCCCGACGGCAGCGTGTGGTTCACGGACCCCGGCTACGGCAGCCTCGGCAACTACGAGGGGAACAAAGGCGAGCTCCTCCTGAAGGAGGCCGTGTATCGCATCGACCCCGGCGGACGCATCGACAAGGTCACCGACGAAATCTTCAAGCCCAACGGGCTCTGCTTCTCGCCGGACTACCGCAAGCTCTACGTGGCGGACACCGGCTCCACCCACTACCCGGACGCACCCCGGAACATCAAGACGTGGGACATCGAGGGAGCCAAGCTCCGCAACGGCCGCGAGTTCGCATCCATGACGCTGCAAGTCCATGGCAAGCAGGTCGCCGGCCTCGCGGACGGCATCCGCTGCGACCGCGAGGGCAACATCTGGGCCGCCGCAGGCTGGGGCGGCGAGGGCTACGACGGCGTCCATGTCTTCTCGCCCGAGGGGCGGCGCATCGGCCAAGTCCTGCTGCCGGAGGTTTGCAGCAACGTGTGCTTCGGGGGTCCGCGCCGGAACCGCCTCTTCATGACGGCCAGCCGAAGCCTCTACGCCGTGTACGTCGAGACGCAGGGGGCGCACTGGTGCTGAACAACACGCTCCAGCACGGGGCAACCACCCCCGTGAATGTCCCCGCCCTCCGCCGCAAGGTCGCATGGCGCATCCTGCCCCTCGTCATCGCCCTCTACCTCGTCGCCTACCTCGACCGCGCCAACGTCGCCTTCGCCAAGCTGCGCATGGGCAAATCCCTCGGTTTTTCCGAGGAGGTGTTCGGACTGGGCATCGGCATCTTCTTTGTCGGCTATCTCATCCTCGAGATACCCGGCGCCCTTCTGGTCGAACGTTGGAGCGCCCGCAAATGGTTCTGTCGCATCCTCGTGACATGGGGCCTTGTGTCCGCCGCCATGGCCTTCGTGCGCACCCCCGCCCAGTTCTACTGGGCCCGCTTCCTCCTCGGCGTCGCCGAGGCCGGCTTCTTCCCCGGCATCATCGTGTACTTCTCCCATTGGTTCGTGGAACGCGAGCGTTCCCGCGCCCTCTCATGGCTGCTCGTCGCCGTCCCCTTCAGCCTCGCGCTCGGCGCGCCCGTCTCTTCGATGCTCCTCGACGTCCGATGGCATGGCATGGAGGGCTGGCAATGGCTCTTCATCGTCGAGGGCCTCCCCGCCGTCCTCCTCGGCGTCCTTGTTCCATCGTGCCTCACCGACAGGCCGTCCGACGCCACATGGCTCACCCCCGCCGAGCGACATCACCTCGCCGCCGAGCTCGCCGCCGAGGCCCGCGCCAAGGAATCCATCCGTCCCATCGGCACGGCCAAGGCCCTCCGTCTCCCCGCCGTCTGGCTCCTCGTCCTCGGCATCACCGTCGGCAACAGCGGCGGCTACGCCCTGACCTTCTGGCTTCCCACGACCGTCAAAAACCTCTCGGGCGGCTCCGACTCCACGGCCCTTGCATGGAGCGGCCTCTACTACGCCTGCGGCATCCTCGGCGTCCTCCTCTCGGGCTGGTCGGCGGACCGTTCCGGCGACCGCAAGTGGCACGCGGCCGGCGGCATGGTCGCCACCGGCTTCCTGCTCGCCGGAAGCGCCATCCCGGGCCAGCCCTTCGCCGCGCGCATGGCATGGCTTTGCTTCACCGCCCTCGCCGCCTTCTCATGGATCTCCCCCTTCTGGACCCTCCCCTCCATCACCCTGCCCCCCGCCGCCGCTGCCGCCGCCACCGGGCTCATCAACATGGGCGCCAACCTCGCCGGCTACGCCGGAAACCATGTCACCGGCTGGCTCCGCGCCCGGGGCCATGGCGACGACCATAACCTCCTCTTCTTCGCCGCATGCTTCCTCCTTGGCGGCGTCATCCTCGCCTTCGCAAGGACCCCAACCCGACCCTCCTGACCCATGGACAAACGTTCCCCCCTCGCCCTCTACCGTTCCATGCTCCTCATCCGCGCCGTCGAGGAACGCCTCGCCCTCTCCCACCAGCAGGGCCTCGTCCACGGCGCCTGCCACACCTACGTCGGGCAGGAGTCCGTCGCCGCGGGTGTCTGCGCCCAACTTGCCGACGCCGACGCCGTCTTCAGCACGCATCGCGGCCATGGCCATGCCCTCGCCAAGGGCATGCAACCCCTCCGGCTCGTCGCCGAGCTCTACGGCCGCGAGGCCGGTTGCTCCGGCGGGCGCGGCGGCTCCATGCACCTCTTCGAGCCGGCCATCGGCATGATGGGCACCAGCGGCATCGTCGGCCCCTGCATCCTCCAGGCCGTCGGCGCCGCCTACGCCTTTCGCCTCGCTCGCCTCCCCCACGTCGGCGTCGCCTTCTTCGGGGATGGCGCGGTCAACAACGGCGCCTTTCATGAAGGCCTCAACATGGCCGCCATCTGGAAGCTTCCCGTCCTCTTCGTCTGCGAGAACAACCAGTTCGCCACCGAGGTCCCCTTCGCATCCGTCGCCGGCAACCCCTCCGTCGCCGCGCGCGGCGCCGCCTACCGCATCCCCTCCTTCGAGATCGATGGCAACGACGCCCTCGCCGTCGAGCAGGCCGCCCGCGAGGCCGTCGAGGCCGCTCGCCTCGGCAACGGCCCGACGCTCCTCGAATGCCGCACCTACAGGACCCGCCCCCATGCCGAGGGCATGGGCGACTTCACCTACCGCACCCGCGAGGAAGTCGAGCGATGGAAGGCCCTTTGCCCCATCGCACGGCTGCGGCAACACCTCCTCGACCTCGGCATGGCCACCGGGCCCGACCTCGATGCCATGGCCGCCATGGCCGCCGCCGAGGCCGAGGCCGCCCATGTCGCGGCCGTCGCCAGCCCCTTTCCCCTTGCCTCGTCGGCCCTCGCCCATGTGCTCGCGCCCGCATCCGCGACACCGCCCGAACCCCAGCCGCCCACCCGGCCGGCTCGGACCCTCTCCTTCATGAAGGCCACCCACGAGGCCCTCGCCGAGGCCATGGCCCGCGACCCCCGCATCTTCGTCCTCGGGGAGGGCATCGGGCAACGCGGCGGCAACTTCGCAACCACCTCCGGCCTCCATGCCATCCACGGGCCCGAACGCCTCCGCGACACCCCCATCTGCGAGCGCGGCTTCGTCGGGCTCGCCTGCGGCGCCGCCATGGCCGGCGCAAGGCCCGTCGTGGACTTCATGTTCGCGGACTTCCTCCTCGACGCCGTCGGCGAGATCCTCAACCAAGTCGCCAAGATGCACTACATGAGCAGCGGCCGCCTCCGCATGCCCGTCCTCCTGCGCGGTTGCATCGGCATCGGCCACAGTGCCGCCACCCACCACTCCGGCAGCTACTACTCCATGTACGCCCACTTCCCGGGCCTCCGCGTCGCCGTGCCTTCCTCCCCCGCCGACGCCATGGGCCTGCTCAGGACCGCCCTCGCGGGCGACGACCCCGTCCTGTTCCTTGAGCATCGCGAGCTTCTCAACATCAAGGGCCCCGTCCCCGAGGGATCCCACGCCCTGCCGTTCGGCAAGGCCGCCGTCGTCCGCGAGGGCTCCCATGTCACCGTCGTCGCCCTCGCCCTCATGGTGCACCGCGCGCTCCATGCCTGCTCCGTGCTCGCCGAGGAGGGCATCTCCGTCGAGCTCATCGACCCTCGCACCGTCGCCCCGCTCGACCTCCAAACCATCCTCGCGTCCGTTGCCAAGACAGGCCGGCTCCTCGTCGTGGACGAAGACTTTGCCCACTGCGGCATCGGCGCCGAAATCGCCGCCGGGGTCGCCAACGCGGGCTTCGACGACCTCGACGCCCCCATCCGCAGGCTCAATGGCGCCGCCTCCCCAACCCCCTACAGCCCCACCCTCGAGTCCGCCCTCGTGCCGGACGCCGACGCCATCGCCCGCGCCATCCGGGACTTGTGCGCCGAGTAACCCGTTCCACGTCCCAACGCACCGCCCCCACCCCATGCCCTCCGAAATCCAACTGCCCCGCCTTGGCTGGTCCATGGAGGAAGGGCGCTTCCTCGGCTGGCTCGTCCGCCCCGGCGAGCGCGTCGCCGCCGGCCAACCCCTCTTCACCGTCGAGGGCGACAAGGCCACCCAAGACGTCGAGGCCTCCGCCTCCGGCCGCCTCGTCCCCGCCCCGGATGCCCCCGCCGAGGGCGAAACCGTCGCCGTCGGACGCGTGCTCGGTTGGCTGCTCGCCGACGGCGAGGCCGCGCCAACCCCGGCCAACCCCGGCACCCCCATCGCCCCGGCAGAGCCCGCACGCGCCGACGCAACGGCCCCTGTCCCGCCCAGCCTCGCCAGCCCGGCCGCCCCCATCTCGCCAGTCCATGCCTTCCCGGCGTCCCCACGCGCCCGCCGCGCCGCCCGCGCCCGCGGCGTGGACCTCGCGTCCCTCTCGCCCTCCGGCACGGCCGGACGCATCCGCGAACGCGACGTCCTCGCCGCCACGCCCGCGCCCCGTGCCCACCCCCAATCCCGCGCCCGGACCGATTGGCGCGAGGAACCCCTTTCGCCCGCGCGCCGCACCATCGCCGCACGGCTGTCCCATGGGCATCCTCGCCCCGTCCCGGTCACCCTGAACCTCCGTTGCGACGCCTCGCGCCTTGTCGCCCTTCGCATGGCCTTCAAGGTCCGTGCAGCCACCGACCCCGCCGAGCCCGCGCCCACCCTCAACGACATCCTCGTCCACCTCGTCGGCATCGCCCTCGGCCAACATCCCGTCCTCACCGCCTCATGGGCCGGGGACCACCTCCGCTTCCCTCGCGTCATCCACGTTGGGTTTGCCGTGGACACCCCCGACGGCCTCCGCGTGCCCGTGCTCCGCGACGTCTGCAACACGCCGCTCAAGGAGCTCGCCGCGCAAGCCCGCGCCATGGCGGGGGCGGCACGCTCCGGACGGCTCGCGCCGGCCGACACCGAGGGGGCATGCTTCACCGTCACCAACCTCGGGGCACTCGGCATCGAGTCCTTCACCCCCGTCGTCAATCCCCCGGAATCCGCCATCCTTGGCGTCGGCGCCGTCGTCCGCGAGGCCGTGCCCCTCGAAGACGGCGGATTCGCCGCCTTGGACCGCATGACGCTCAGCCTCACGTTCGACCACCGCGTCCTCGACGGCGCCCCGGCCGCGCGCTTCCTCCAATCCCTCCGCAGCCTCATCGAACACCCCCCCGTGCAACCGCCCCCCTCCCCCTCCCACCCATGAACGCCAACCTGTCCGGCAAGGTCGCGCTCGTCACCGGCGCGGCCGGCGGCATCGGCGCCGCCATCTGCTCCACCATGGCCGCCAACGGCGCCAAGGTCGTCTTCTCCGACATCAACCTCCCCGCCGCCGAGGCCATGGCCCGCGCCACGCCCCACGCCATGGCCCTCCGCATGGACGTCACCGACGAACCCGGCGTCGAGGCCGCCATCGACGCCGTCGTCGCACGCCATGGACGCATCGACATCCTCGTCAACAACGCCGGCATCAACACCCTCGCTCACCGCGTCAACATCGACCGATTCCCCACCGAGGAGTGGGACCGCATCCTCCGCGTGGATCTCACCGGCCCCTTCCTCGTCAGCAAGGCCGCCTCCCGCTGCATGCTCGACTCCGGGGGCGGACGCATCATCAACATCGCCTCCGTCATGGGCCTCGTCCCGGCCCGCCTCCAGTGCGCCTACACCGCCGCCAAGGCCGGCGTCGTCAACCTCACCCGCACCATGGCCATCGAGCTCGGCTGCCATGGCATCCTCACCAACTGCATCGCGCCCGGCTCCATCCTCACCGAAGGCACCCGCCAGCTCTTCTACGGGGAGGACGGCCGCTTCAACGACCGCGTCAAGGGACTCTTGGCTCACATCCCCCTCGGTCGCCCCGGCCAATGCGACGAGATCGCCTCCGCCGTGCTCTTCCTCGCCGCGCCCGAAAGCTCCTACATCAACGGCGCCGTCCTTCCCGTGGACGGCGGCTGGCTCGCGGGCTACAGCCGCGACTTCTAGACCGGCCGTGTTTCCAATCTACCGCGCCAGCTCCAGCACCTCCGCCGTGAGCGCGACCACCGCCGTCTCCAGCGCAGGCCCAAGCTCCGGTGCAAACCGGCTCGAATGCAACGACGGCGCCTTGCCCACGTCCTGCCCCCGGGGCACCGCCCCAATCCACAAGTCAAACAACGGAACCTTCTCCGGCGTCCGCCCAAACTCGCTGAAGTCCTCGCCCCCCATCGCCGGGCGCACCGTCTTCACGCGCCCCGTCCCCAACCACGTCCCCAGGACCGACGACAACCTCCGGGCCAGCGCCGGGTCGTTGTACAAGGCCGGCGTGAACTCGTCCTGCACCACCACCTCCGGCATCCGGTCCTCCGGCACCCCCGCCGCCAGCGCTTGGCCCCGCACGATCCGTCGAATGGCGTCCAGCGTCCGCCCTCGCACCTCGTCCGTGTAGGAACGCACCGTCAATTGCAACGCCACGTCCTCCGGGATCACGTTGTGCTTCGCACCCCCGTGCACCGACCCCACCGTCACCACCACCGCGTCCAACGCCGAGATCTCCCGCGAACGAATCGTCTGCAACGCAAGGATCGACTGCGCCGCCAGCACGATCGGGTCCCGCGTCGTTTCCGGGTAGGCCCCGTGCCCGCCGACGCCCCGCACCCGGACATCAAGGCTGTCCACGTTGGCAAGCATGTAGCCCTCCACCACCCCGACCTCCCCGGCCGTCAATGCCGCATGGCAATGCAACGACAACGCAAAGTCCGGACGCGGAAACCGCCGGTACAACCCGTCCCGCAACATCGCGCGTGCGCCGCTTCCCTTTTCCTCCGCCGGTTGCCCCACCCAGACCACCGTCCCCTTCCATGCGTTCGTCATCGCCGAGAGCAGCCGCGCAAGCCCCACCGCCGCCGTCATGTGAAGGTCATGCCCGCACGCATGCATCACCGAGGTCTCCCCGCCCCGACCGTCCGATGCCCGCCGCGTGCTCGCATAGGGCAGGCCCGTCTCCTCCTTCACCGGCAACCCATCAAGGTCGCACCGCACCAGCACCGTCGGCCCCGCCCCGTTCCTCAGCACCCCCACCACCCCGTTCGTCCCCACCCCCGTCGTCACCTCCAGCCCGCACGACCGCAACTCCGACGCAAACTGCCGCGCCGTCTCCACCTCGTGCCATGACAACTCGGGCGCCGCATGCAACTCCCGGTACAATTGGTGCAACGATCCCTCCTGTGCCCGGTACGCCTCCTTCACCGCCTCGGCCGGTTGTGCCGCCACCGATGCCATCCCAAGGATCCACCCCCCCGCCAAAACGCCCAGCCTCCTCCAGTTCCTCATGCGCAAACCCTGCCTCCACCCCTCCCGCCGAGTCGCCCCAAAACCTGTCCGTCACCCCCAAAAAAGACGCTTCCTTCCCCAAGGCAACACCCCTTCGGGCCCAATTCGGCGACCGCGCGACCCGGCCCAAATCCTCGCGTAGGGAGTTGGGAAGCTCGCGAGCCGCACGCGGGCGAATTGCGGCAGGCTTCACGCCAGCACGCCATCGCGGCGGATGGGCATGAACCTCGGCAGGGGCATCCCTGTGACCTCATCCTTCGCGTTTTCGCGCGAGACAATCCCGGCTGCATGCATCACGGGTCCGGCGCATGGGAAGGCTGGGTTTTTGAATCATGCGAAGACGCTGTGAGAGGCCGCTGGATCCACCCCCTGGCAGCGCCGCGACAGCCGAGAGCCCTTCACTCCAGAACTGCTTGCGCGCGAATCCGCGAATCGGGGACCCGGGGAACAGGATTGACGCCCTGTTCGGGATCGATAGTCTGCCCGGCCCGCAAGAGACGCGGTTCCCGTTTTTCTATGAAGCGCCAGTATCAGCCCTCGAAGATTCGTCGTGTCCGGCAGCATGGTTTCCGGTCCCGGATGGCCACCAAGAGCGGCCGCGGCATCATCAACAACCGCCGCCGCGTGGGCCGCAAGCGCCTGACGCCCGTTTGATCCTCCAGCCCGCGTTCCGGATGGCCCCGGACCCCGCATCGCGCAGCCCCGGCCCTCGTCGTCTCGGCCTCCCCAAGGCGGGTCGCCTCGTCCAACGCCGCGATTTCCTTCGCGTCCGGGACGCGGGTCGTCGCGTGTCGGTGGGCACCGTCGTGCTGAACTGGCTCGCCCCGTCTCCCGACGCAAGGGATGGTTCTGCTCGCCTAGGCGTGATCACCACCAAGGCCCTCGGCCCGGCCGTCGTGCGCAACCGCGCCCGTCGCCGCATGCGCGAGGCGTTCAGGCTCCTCCGCCCCGCCGTCATCGCTCCCGCATGGATCGTGCTCATCGCCCGCCAGTCCATCCGGGATGCCGACGCCGCCCGCGTCGAGGCCGACGTGGCCTCCTGCCTGCGCCGGGCCAAGCTGCTCCCGGCAGCCTAACCCCATGTCGAACACGCCGATGCGTCTCGTGGAGTCCGCCTTGGTCGCCTTGCTCCATGCGTATCGCTGGACCCTGTCCCCGGCCAAGAACGCCTTGCTTGGCGGCCCCTGCTGCCGCTTCACCCCCACTTGCTCCCAGTTCGCCATCGACGCCGTCCGCGCCCATGGCCCCGCCCAGGGCTGCTGGCTGGCAGTCCGGCGCGTCTGCCGATGCCACCCATGGGCGCTCGGGGGCCATGACCCCGTCCCCGACCGGATTCCCGGCCCCGCCAAGACGCCGTCCCGCAACCCCATCTAACCCCCTCACTACCCCTAACCATGGACCGCAAGGCCATCGCCATCCTCGTCATCGCCTTCGGGCTCCTCCTCGGGCTGCAACCCCTGGCCCGGTGGCTCTTTCCCGTGAAGCCCCGGCCGGCCGCCGCCGGCACCAACGCCGCGCCCGCCACGGCTTCGTCCTCGGTCACCCATGCCTCCGGGCCCGTCGTTCCGTCCCTGCAAGGCGTCCAATCCCTGCCTTCCCCCCCGGCGGCCCCGGCGACGCCCGAGTTCACCCTCGCCCTCACCAATGCATCCGCTCGGTGGGTCTTCACCTCCCGCGGCGGCGGCCTCAAGCACGTCGAGCTTCCCGGTCATGCCGCGTTCACTGGCCGCCATGCCAAGGGCCGATCCAATGGCCCCATCCTGCTCAACCATGACTCCCTTCCCCCCGTCCTCGCATGGTCTGGCGCATCCGCCGTCGAGGGCGACGCCTCGTACTCCCTCCGCCCGATCGACCGGGGCGTGCGCGCCGAGAAAACAGTCGGGAACGGCCTCGTGCTTGTCCGGGAATACCGCCTGACCACCAACGACCATCTCCTCCACGCCGTCGTCCGAATCGAGAACCGCTCGGGCTCCGTCCTGGCCCTCCCGGACATCGAATGGTCCACCGGGGCCGCCACGCCCATGAACAGCCTCGACAAGGGCGAGATGCTGGCGGTGGACACGTACCATGGCAGCAAGGCCTCGCAAACCCTGGGATGGGTCGCCACCCCGGGCTTCTTCTGCATGATGAGCAAGCCCCGCGAGGAACATCGCCAAACCGAGGAACCCGTCGTCTGGGCCGCCGTCCAAAACCAGTTCTTCACCCTCATTACCCTCCCGGACCGCCCCGCCAAGGAGTTCGTCGCGCGCCGCGTCCCCCTCCCGCCCCCCTCCCCCGAAAGCATGGCCGCAGACCCCGAACAGGTCCGAGACCCTGCCGGGGTGGCCACCCATGTTCGCTTCGGTGGCTCCAACCTCGAGCCCGGGAAAACCCTCGAGCATCGCTTCACCCTCTACGCGGGCCCCAAGGAGTACTTTGTCCTGTCCCGGCTCCGCCCTGCCTTCGACGAAACCCTCGGGTACGGCTTCTTTGGGTTCTTCGCCAAGCCCCTGCTGCTCGGCATGAACTTCCTCCACTCCGCCCTCAACGTGCCGTACGGCTGGTGCATCGTGCTGATTACCCTGCTCATCAAGGGTGCCTTCTGGCCTCTCACCGCCGTCAGCACCCGCTCCATGAAACGCATGGCCGAGCTCGGCCCGCAGCTCCAGGCCATCCGCGAGAAGTACAAGGACGACCCTCGCAAGCTCAACGAGAAGACCATGCAGTTCATGCGCCAGAGCGGTTACAACCCCGTCGCCGGCTGCCTCCCCATCCTTGTCCAGATCCCCGTCTTCTTCGGCTTCTTCACCATGCTCCGCTCCGCCATCGAGCTTCGCGGCGCCTCCTTCTTCTGGTGCCCGGACCTCTCGGCCGCCGACACCCTCTTCGTCATCCCGGGCCTCGGGTTTATTCCCCTGCTCGGCGTCCCCGGCCTCGGCCTTCCCCTCAACCTCATGCCGCTCTTGTACGTGGGCACCGCCCTCTGGCAAACCCACCTCACCCCCTCCTCGCCCCAGATGGACCCGGCCCAGCAACGCATCATGCGCTGGATGCCCCTCATGTTCCTTGCCCTGTTCTACAACTACTCCGCCGGCCTCACCTTGTACTGGACCGTCCAGAACCTCCTCAGCATCCTCCAGACCAAGCTTACCAAGTCGAACGTCCCCGCGACGCCCGCGCCCGACGCGCATCGTCACGGCCGCCGCCACTAGCCGCGCCATCACTCCTCGTCCAGAAACATCCCCCCAGACCCCGCCTTTTTCCATGAACGATCACCCCAATCCCCACGTGCTCCCTCCCAAGGAGATGCTCCTCGAAATGCTCCATCGCCTCGGCTTCAACGAGGCCGAGGTCGAGGAAATCGACTTCGAGGGCCAACTCATGCTCGACGTCAAGACCGACGACCCCGGCCGCCTCATCGGTCGCCAAGGCGCCACCCTCGGCGACCTCCAATACCTCCTCAACCGCATCATCCATCGCGGCGATGATTCCACCCCGCGCATCGTCCTCGACGTCGGCGGCTACCGCCGCCAAGCCCGCGAGCAACTCGTCAAGCGCGCCCGCGAGGGCGCCGAGAAGGTCCGGCGCTGGGGCGACGTCATCGAGCTCGAGCCCATGAACGCCTACGACCGCCGCATCGTCCACCAAACCCTCAAGGAAGACCCCGACATCGAGACCCACTCCGTCGAGGTCGAGGGCTCCGACAAGAAGGTCATCCTCCTCCGCCCTCGACGCCAACCCTCCCCTCCCCCCGCCACCTCCTAGTGTCGTGTCTCACCAAGGGCCGGTGTTTCGCCGCGAGGGTTTTTCGTGTCCAACGATGCGCGAGCGGCGCCCAGACCCGCGCCGGACTGGGAGGAGCGATCCACGACGCGGGACGCGAAACGAGCCCCGTGCCTTCGGGTTGCTCCATGAAAGCCCCGGGAACTCGTGGTTCGTCCGTCCCGGGCCGCTCCGGGCGGGCTCCGCCCTCACGCACCGCCCAAGGGCTTCCATGGATCAACCCAACACCAGCGATTGATGAGACACGACCCCAGCGCGCTTCCCGCCGTGGCCTTCGAGTTCAAGACATCCCGGCTTGTCGAGTTCCACGAAACCGACATGGCCGGCATTGTTCATTTTGCCCAGTTCTTCCGGTACATGGAGTTCGTCGAGCACGCCTTCCTCCGCTCCCTTGGCCATTCCGTCGTCCTTCCCAACACCGCCCCCCCCCTCGGCTTCCCACGCGTCCATGCCTCCTGCGACTACCGCCGCCCCCTCCGCTTCGAGGACACCGTCGAGCTTCACCTCCTCGTCGCCGAGAAACGCACCCGCTCCATCGCCTACCAGGTCCGCATGGCACGCATCCACCCCGGCCCGCGCGAGGAGGTCGCCGTTGGCCGTCTCGTCGTTGCCTGCGTCGCCAAGAACCCGGACGGCCAATTCTCCGCCGTCCCCCTCCCCAATTCCCTTGCCAGCCTCATCGAGGTCGCCCCGCCCGAGCTTCTCGCATCCCATCACCCTGGCAGCCACGCGGCCTCCAGACGGGATTGACGCCCTCAGGTCGTAGCCCGCGACGCCTCCCATGACGGCATCCGGAGACGCCGGGGGAGTGCTCCCCCGCTGCCACCCAAGCGGGGCTCCACCTTGCTCCGGGACCGCGCATGGGAGGCGGCGCGCCACATGGCTCCACGTGGCGCCCGTCCGGCATCGCAGCCCGGAATCCATCCCGCCTGCTGCCCGCTGCTCCTGGGCCTGCCCCATGACCCCATTGGGGGTGGCATGGGTTCCCCGGACCCAGTCGGGGATCGCGTCCGCCGTCCCACCCTCGTCTGCAAGGCGCCACGCCGAGCGCATGGACCTTCGGGATGGCAGCGTTCAACGCGTCGCGCCCATGCCCTCGACACGCGGGTCCGACGCCGCCTCAAGACGTCCCAACCGTCCCAGCCCCACGGCCTGCGTCGCGCCAAGTTCGTCCACCCATCGCACCCGATGCCCCCGGTCGCGCAACGCGCGGGCCATGCCCTCGCCCCACGACCTTTCCAGCAGGACCTCGTCCGGGCGCCATTGATGGTGGAACCGCCGTCCCCGCAACGCCTCGCCCGGCGGACGCCCGAAATCCACTGCCCGCACGATCGCCAGCACCGCCTGGCTGATGATCGTCGGCCCGCCCGCCGCCCCCACAACCAGCAACGGCCTGCCATCCTTCAGCACCACCGTCGGGCTCATGCTGGACAACGGCCGCTTCCCGCCCGCCACCGCGTTGGCCTCCGCCCCGACCAAGCCAAAGAAGTTCGGCACGCCCGGCGCCGCCGCGAAGTCGTCCATCTCGTTGTTCAGCACGATCCCAGTCCCGGGCACCACCACCTTGCTGCCGAAGCTCGTGTTCACCGTCGCCGTGCAGCCCACCCAGTTTCCTGCCTCATCCACCGCCGCGAAATGCGTCGTGTGCCGCCAACGCTCCGCCTCGAACACATCCTCCTCCGCCCGTGGCGGCTGACCGGCCCCATCCACGGGCGTCGCGCGCGCCGGATCAATCCCCCCCGCAAGGCCCGCCGCATACCCCCGGTCCATCAAGCCCCTCGGCACGCGGACATGGTCCGGGTCGCCCAGCCACCGGGCACGGTCCGCAAACGCGCGCCGCATCGCCTCCACCACGACATGCACCATCTCCGGCGTGTCTTCCCCCATCGCCTTCAGGTCGAAGGCCTCGAGGATGTTCAGGATCTCGGCCACATGGACGCCGCCCGAGCTCGGCGGGGGAAATCCCACCACCTCGTGCCCGCGATAGGTCGAGCGCACCGGCTCCCTCAGGCGCGGCTCGTACCCCGCCCAGTCCGGCTCCCGCATCAGTCCCCCGCGCGCACGCATGAACTCCACCGCCCGCCGCGCCACCTCGCCCCGGTAGAACTCCGCCGCGCCCCCCTCCGCAAGCCTCCGGTAGGTCATCGCCAGCTCCGGTTGCCGCAACACCCACCGCTTCCCCGCCGACGGCAACCTCCATATCCTCCGGAACTCCTCGAACTCCGGCGCGGCCGGGCCCGCGAACGAGACCTCATCCAGCGCACCCGCGACGCGCCCCCGATAGGACCGGCCGGGGACGAACCCCTTCTCCGCCACCCGCGCCGCCCGCTCCAGCGACCAGGACAAGGGAAGCCGCCCATGACGGGCCGCGACATGTGCAAGGGCCGCCAGTTCGCCCGGCACGCCCGCCGCCAACACCCCGTGCTGGCTGAGTCGCCCCGTCCACCTTCCCGTCGCGCAGGTACAGGTCCCGCGTCGCCAGCCCCGGCGCCGTCTCCCGTCCATCCACCGCCACCACCCGCCCGTCGGCCAGCCTCGCAAGGATGAAGCATCCGCCCCCAAGCCCCGAGTTGTGCCCGTCCACCACCCCAAGCATCACGGCCGCCGCGACCGTGGCGTCCACCGCGTTGCCCCCTGCCGCCAACGCCGCCAATCCCGCCCGCGTCGCCTCCGGATGCACCGTGGCAACCGCACCATGCATCCCCGGCGCCGCATGCACGCCCACGGCAAGCCGCCCCGCGCACCCCAGCGCCACCGTCCACGCCATCCGCGCAAGCCATGTCCGCCGGAACCCTCCGCCCCTTGCGTCGCCACCCGCCCACGCTCCCGAAGCCCGCCCCGTCCTCATGCCGCTCATGGAGCCCGACGCTCCCCCATTCCCCGCAGCCGTTCGAACCTAAACATCGGCTTGCCGGGCCGCATGACCCCAAATCCCGGCGCAAGGAGAAGGGAACCTCTCGATCCCCAGCCGAATGGGTTGCGGCAGGCTACGTGCCAACACGCCATCGTGGCGGATGGGCATGAACCCAACCATGGACATCCCCAAGACTGCATTCCTCGCGTCATGGCGGCATGGCGCGGGGAATTCCCCCGCCGCATGCCGCCCGGAATCCGCGCATGAGGCGGCATGGTTTTTTTCACGCCATGACGCCATGAGCACCTGGCGTTTCAACCCTCCGTCGGCGCAACGCGAGGCGAGGACCGGGCACCCGGGAACGGCTTGCGCGCGGATCGGGGATGACGGTGTTTTCTGGTGCGCCCCCTTCGATTTGCAGCAGCCTGTGCCCATGCGGTTCCTGCGTATCCTCCTGCCATGGCTCGGCGCCCTTGCGATGCACCAGCCCCATGCCGCGCCCCCGTCCAAGCCCCGGCTCGACGCCGTCGCGGCCGGCATGGTCAACGTCGAGATCACCCTCCAGTACGACAACGGCCAACCCCCCTCCGGCGTCCTGGACGTGGACCCCGGCTCCCGCGCCCATGGAACCCATACCCTCGCCGAGGTCGTCGCCGAGGAACGGCCCCTCGAAACCTCCGGCTTCCTCGTCGCCCCAGACCGCGTCGTGGCCATGGACTGGACCGTTCATCCGCGCTTCGTGAAGGAGGTTCATGTCCGGAACGCCTCCGGCTCCGCCATCGCCACCATCGACGGCTTCGGCACGGAGCACTGGGCCGTCTTCCTCCGCCTCGACAAGCCCATCCCCGGAGCAAGACCCCTGCGCTTCGGCCACGGCAGCCCCGTGGGAGTCGCCGCCCACTACCGCCTCGAGGCGGAGATGATCTCGGAGGTCCTGCCCTTCCCCTCGCGCCTCCAGAAGTCGGGCGGCGACGCCCCATGGCTGGCCGTCGAGAACCAAGGCGTCGCGATCGCCGCAGACGGCACGCCGCTCGGCGTCCTGTTCAACCGACGCCTGCCCACGGACGGTTCATGGAAGGGTTCGCCGCTCCAGTGGCCCGTCCTGTCGAAGCCCGACTACGACCTTGCCCTCGGCAAGCTCGATCAACTCGCCAACCAGTCCCTCCTCCGCGTCCGGCTCAGCCTCAGAAGCCCCAAGGCCACCCCCGGACAGCAAGCCCGGCGTCGCATGGCCGGCCCCGACGACGAGGACGAGGAATCCACCGAGCGCGACGTGGTGGGCGTGGCCCTGTCCGAACGTCGGCTCGCCGTGCTCGCGGCCCTCAAGCCCTCGACCACCGCGCGCATCCAGAAGATCTCCGTGCATCCC